>QWOR01000328.1 GCA_003669575.1 Planctomycetota bacterium
ACTCGAGCCATTTCCACGGGCCGCGAGATGCGCAGTCCGAGATGCACATCGTGCTGGTCGACAATGGCCGCAGCGAGTTGCTAGCGAGCGATGACTTCCGCCGCTCACTGAACTGCATCCGCTGCGGGGCGTGTATGAACACCTGTCCGGTCTATCGTCGCAGCGGTGGTCACAGCTACCACAATACGATCCCCGGACCGATCGGTTCGATTCTCGCACCGGCCATGGACGCCTCACAGCACGCATCGCTGCCATTCGCCTGCTCATTGTGTGGCAGTTGCACAGAGGTTTGCCCGGTCAAAATTGATCTGCATCTCCAGCTCTACACCTGGCGAAACAAGCTGGCGTTGAAGGACCTGTTGCCGCCCTCCAAGCGAATGATGATGACTGCGGCGAAGGCTGTACTCTCGAACCTGTGGCTCTACAAACTGGCGGGCGCCATGGGGCGGTTCGCACTGCGGATCACGCCGAGTTTCCTCGTGAATCAGCCGTGGCTGAATGCGTGGGGCAAACAGCGAGATCTGCCGTCGCCACCGAAGAAAAGCTTCCGACAGATGTGGAAGCAGCGGAAGAAGTAGCTGCTGCGAGTCTGCTCAGCCTATCTGTTCGCCGAGGACTTTGCGTTCAAATCGGCGCAGCACCTTCTCATCGACGGCCTGAATATACAGACCCGTCCTGACGATGACTTCCAGCGCAGAGGAGGCCAGCGAGATCACGATCATGCCGATGATCGCCGTGCCGATGAGTATCGCCGGAAGAAGCTGATTATGAGACGACATCTGAAACGCACCGATCCCCAGCAGGATGAAGCAGGGAATCATGGCCAGGAACGCCACCAGTCCCAGCCCCAGATCGGCGACGAATGATTCGCCCCATTTCTCAGAGATCACTTTGGACGATCTCTTCACGGCATCGATCGGGCCGACTCCTTCGACCACCAGTACCGGCACAACAAAGAACGTCGCCACCGACCAGACGATTCCCAGGATCGAAGAGATCCATTCCCTAGCCTTTCCCGAACGAGATTCGATGGCCTTGAGGATCATTCCCACGGTTGCCCCGAGCAGTGTCCAGGATGCGATCTGCGGCAGTCGACTCAGTGCCACCTGAAACCCATCATTCACCGTGGGATCACCGCCGCGAAAGCGAATCAAAGCACATCCCGTCATAGCCGAGTTGAAGAACAGAATCACAAAATAGTTTGTGGCGTAGAACGCAAAGGAAATCACCCACACCAGTGGCTCATGCCACCACTCCTTCTGCTGCTTTAGCGTTTCGATATACCCCGTAAACCAGATGGGACAGGCAAAACTGGCAATCACGAGCAGGCTCGCGAAACCGCTCAGGAGCGGGAAGACCAACAGCTCTTTGTCGGCACGAAGCACCGCCAGACTCTCGGTGGCTGTTTCCCAGCCGCGTTCAATGCGTTCAAACATGATGGAGGTGTCCGATGGTGGAGCGTGATGAGACGAGAGAGGAAACGGAACTAACGCCGACTCGGTTCACTGTGACAGGAAATAATTTCAGAGTTCAATCAAAACAAGACTCGAAACGACAAGTCCATTGCAGGTTAGCCATCTCATTTGTCAGCGCCGGGCCACAGTCCCCCTCACCACTTCAATTGGACGCAAGAGTTTGAGGACAGCCGCTAGGCCATGATCTCTGGAACCAGCTTGCCGTGGATGTCGGTCAGGCGGAAATCACGGCCCTGGAAGCGGTATGTCAGCCGTTCATGATCGAAACCGAGCAAATACAGCAGTGTCGCATGCAGGTCATGGACGTGAACCTGGCCTTCCACAGCTCCGAACCCCATGTCGTCGGTCGTACCGTGGACGTGACCGGCTTTGACGCCGCCACCCGCCAGCCACATCGTGAAGGCATCGACATGATGGTCTCGGCCCAGCGTGGCCCGGTCCTCGCCCATCGGGGTGCGACCGAACTCACCACCCCAGATCACCAGCGTATCGTTCAAGAGCCCCCGCCGCTTCAGGTCGAGAATCAAAGCTGCGGAAGCCTGGTCGGTCTGTTTTGTGGTTTCAGTCAGAGCCTTGTCGAGATCGGCCCCATCACCACCGTGGTGGTCCCAGTCCGTGTGATACAGCTGCACGAACCGCACGCCGCGTTCGATCATCCGGCGAGCGAGCAGGCAATTCATCGCGAACGATGGTTTACCCGGTTCAGCTCCGTAAAGCGAAAAGGTGTCCTGGGTCTCTCCGCTGAGCGAGATCAGCTCCGGAGCACTCGACTGCATGCGGAAAGCTGTCTCGTACGCGTTGATTCGCGTTTCAATTTCCGGGTCGTGGGTCAGCTGGAAACGCTGGCCGTTGAGTTGCTTCAATGTGTCGACGAAATCCCGTTGAGCATCGGCAGGGACACCGGGAGGGCTATCGAGGTGAAGAATCGGGGCTCCCTGTCCACGGAAGGGGACCCCCTGGTACGTGCTCGGGATGAACCCGCTCGACCACAGGGTATTGCCACCGCGCGGACCACGCCCACCCGACTGCAGCACCACAAACCCGGGGAGGCTGTCCGACTCACTGCCGAGACCATACGTCACCCACGAACCGAAGCTGGGGCGCCCGGGGGACTGGAACCCGGAGTTCATGAACATCTTGGCCGGGCCGTGGTTAAACACGTCCGTCTTCACCGCCCGCAACCAGCAGACATCATCGACGATCTGCTGATGATGCGGCAGAAGTTCGCTGAGCTCCATCCCGCACTGGCCGTACTTCGTAAAATTCCGTTTCGAGCCGAGGAGCTTGGCGTCAGGCTTCAGGAACGCAAAACGCCGCCCCTTGGTAAAGCTCTCGGGCGGAGCCTGACCGCTGAACTTCTTCAGCTCCGGCTTGTCGCTGAACAGCTCCAGCTGACTCGGACCACCCGCCATGAACAGGTAAATGACATTCTTGGCCTTGGCCGGAAAGTGCGGCTCGCGCGGGGCCATCGGACCCGATGCGGCCCCGGCACTCCGCCCCAGCAGGTCAGTCAGCGCCAGCGACCCCAAACTCAACCCGCAGGTCTGAAGGAACTGCCGCCTCAGCTGCGACATCGAATGAGCTGTGGACTGCATGACGGGCTCCAGAAATCAGTGATCTCTTATTTGAACATCGCCCCCCATTAAGAAGCAATCCCGCAGCCCCAAAACGCAGCTCCGGTCTAGAAACAACTCACGACAGTCAGAGGTATTCCACCAATCAGTATATGGCTGACCCGCACAGTCGCCGATCGCTCCGCGATCAGGGCGTAGATAATTGGGCGAATCGAAGGTTTTCTCCGGGTTTCGCGAGTTAAATGATACGAGTTCCGGCATTTCGAGCGCACGATTTGTATCTCGTGTCGTATCACATCAGTGGGGATTTCGCACTACGCCGAGAGAATTTGAACTGACGTATCAGCGAGGTCATGCCGTACGCAATGACATCTGGCGAGCGGTTATCAAAACAGCTTCGATTGATCTCCAAGTCCGGATCATCTCAGATCTCGCCTCCGTCCTATTGCGCCGGAGTATTGGGCTGGTCGCTGGCACGAACAGCGTCGTGGATATGGCGACCGGCTCGAATGAATTGCGACACGACCTGCCATGTACGTTGTTGATCGTACTCGTGATGCAGAGACCGCACTAACGAGACCGCACGGGCATCGTCCAGGTGCAATGCGATCGTGGGCAGCAACCACTCTTCAATCCCATAGATCCTTCCGTGTTCTCGATCGGTCACAACTGGTACCGCAGAGGAGAGTCTCGTGCCGAGTACCTCTGTCGCGTAGTCCACGGCATTACGGATTGAGTGCTCCTTCGGTCGGGAAGGTTCCTCCCAATGATAAGGGGGCAACCATTCCATGAGCGGGCTGAGTGCATCGACCTTGGAGATGACTCCGATCACTGGGGGTGGTTTCAGTTGACGATGTTCTTGAAACCACTGGCTCATATCAGCCAGCATCTCCGAGTCGGCCTGCTTGGCGGGCGACGTGGCCGCCAGAACCAGCAGGACCAGGTCGGCATGTCGGACCGCCTCAAGTGTCGCCTGCTTCTGCGCAGCTGTCGCCCCGGAATCGCTATACCCAGGAGTATCCAAGAGGATGAGTCGGTCTGTGGCGCGATCGGTGACTGCACTTCCAGTCAGTTCGTACCGAGTTACATCGCGAGTCAGAGGGAGCACGTCCACAGCTGCTTGCTGGTCCCCCAGCAGACAATTGGCCAGGCTGGATTTTCCAGACTTCACCTGACCCACGATAGCTATTGTTACGGTGACGCTGGAGGCTTTGGTCTCCGTGGGGGCAGCTGCCTCTGCACTGCGCGAGGACGACGTGGATGGATTAATCTTTTCCATCGTCTGGCGGTATCGAGACGAACCTCCACGCAAGCGACCGCTATTCAGCTCTACCAGGTAATAGCCGACCCGTTGAATGTAAAACCGGCAAAAGGCTTCCAGCAAGTTGGACTTTACCAGATTGACCAAAGGGTCACCGGTTCCCCGCATGGCCACATATCTGGGGAGCTTTGTGGGGTCCAGTACGACCGATGCGATCGATCCGACATTAGCCAGCACGTTCCACCAGCCAGGAACATTACCAAGCATACGCCACTGCGAAACAGTAATCAGGTGACTCCCCGGCACGTAGGTCTGAAACCAGTCCTCGAGATCCTCGGAAACCAGATGGGCGATGGCCAGCAACTCCACAATCGACAGGGAACCCACCGGATCCGTTGATTTCGGGTGGTAATGTCGAGCGAGTTTCGTCGCGAGGTCGATCGTCACTTGTTGATAGAACTCGGGATCAATCAATTGTGCTGCGGACGCCTCGCCCACACGACCTTGCTCGCTGGTGATAATGACAGCTGCGGACTGATCTTGTGGTGTCCAGTGAACCCGCGAACCGATTTCGGGAAGCGGGAGTTCCTTCTGACGTGAACTGCGCAGCACCAGCCACGCAGCTCCCCAACTCACCGGCAACAACCAGGACAACCACAGCCAATGACCCGATTGCACCGCCTTCCACAGCCCGATCCCGACCAGCAGCACAACGGGCAACAACATCAGCCCGGCAATCAGGATCAAACGCCAGCGGGACATCATGTGGAGTTCCTTGGAATCGGTGCGAACGAGAGCTGGGCCGCAAACGTCGAAGACCTCTGCGGTTCCGAAGAGGCGTTAAGTCGTCCGGCTCCTGTGCCCCCGCCAACGATCTGTCGCATGTTGCAGTTGTTCGCTCCAGACTTCCTTCAGCGCTTCCGCCGAAGGCGTGCTGCCTTGTCGACATTCGCCGAAGTACCAGCAGCACGCTTTCCCCAGCGAATAGGTGTACGCGAACGCCATCGCCGCATTGGCTGTCTGTCCCAGAACCGGAATCAGTTTCAAAGGCGCCTTCACCGCGAATCGCAACGCCATCTGTCCCGCTGCGGCCCCCGCCATCTGTGTCAGCAACCCCACGTTCATTTTTTGATTGTACTGTTCGGCCAGGACGTAGATCAGCCTCGACTGCAGGCTGATCACCAAGGGAATGTCCACCCAGGGGAGCGGCACGGCCGCAGCTGTGGCGGCCAGACTGCTGTAGGTCAGAATCGACGGCAGAGCCCGTTGCTCGCTGAGGTCTTGCAATGAAGATCGCACATCGTCGAGATGGAGAATGACTTGACGACAGGCTACCGGAAGCAGTTCGATCAACGCCTGCTCCAGTCGATCCCCTCCGAGGTCCGGGGGCAGATAACCCTCCTCGGGGGACGTCAAGTCGAGTGGCACAATCCGGTCGACTAACCCCGCAAACCGCCGCTGTTGTTCGAGGAGTGACCGGCTCAGCACGGGGTTCAATCCCAGCTGGGAGAAGTCGATCGTTTTGCCTGCTGATGCGCCTGTCGAAACGACGGACGAAAACGGATCGGAGGCCGGATGCTGCTCCATGGGATAAGCCTCATGCAGGCAGGTCAGTGCCAGCACAACCGGTAAGCTGGGGGCAGCTGAACGAATTCGCCGAAGTGATTCGACGATCTGGTCCAAAGCGTGATCCATGACCCGCACGACAACGATCACCACATGAGCCTGAGATTCAAACGCTGCAATGTCCTCATCCGGGTCATACCCCGCTTCTCCGAGTCCCCGAGTATCCAGGAACCTCACGATCGTCTCTTGTGACGAGGGGAAGTCATATCGAACAGATGTCTTCGTCTGAGGACGAAATCCATTTCCAATCACAGCTGAAGTCGCGCCGGTGAGATACCGGACGATCGACGTTTTCCCGCTACCCGTTTTGCCAAAGAGCCACATCACGGGGACGGGCGTCTTCGCCAGCAACGCGGCTTGCTCTTGAGCAAACTGCTCGTCGCTCAGCCCCTTCCAGCCGAACCAATTCCTCCAGCGGTCCAGCATGGCTGCTGTCCTCCTCTACCATCCGTCATTGAGAACTCCGCGATTGCGATCCCATCCGGACTCACCTTTAGTCTACACCCGCTGGAAGGAATTCATACATCGTGCGGCATTTCGACATCAGGCACACAAGTATATCTGACTGGTCGTTGGGGACTTTCCAGCGTTGTCAGTTTGACGGACGGTCCAATCTTAAGACTGGTAGAACCCACCAGGAGAATGAGATGCTTCTGACGATCGTCGAAAGGTTGGTTACATGTCCCGTAACGAGTGGCAATCGAAGGACATCAAGGACAAGCGTGGTACAGGGTGACCTCTGTTGACACCTCATTCTCACTGACAGAATGCCCCACTCTCCTTCTACGACTTTGCTGTGACAAGACCTCTGCGGCGTGTCCACATGTGCTTCTTCACAATCTAAACCAGGTATAAGTTCAAAGGAGTCTCGATGACGTCTCGATACAGATTTTCCGGGCAGCGTGCCTTCATGCCCAGGACATCGATGCCGATTATTTTATTAGTTGAGGTGTTGTGGACTTGTCGGGCCTCTCTATTCACTCTGTTTGTCGATTTAACGCGGGGAAATGGATCACGATCAAGACTGGGAATCCGATAAAGAGCTTGGATTACCGCTATCTATTCCTATGAGCCAGCGTACGATGGGGGCATCGCGGGCTGGTGTCGCAGGAATCGGCAGGCTCAGTGACAGAAATCGGATGACAAGAGTGATTGCATTCCGGGGCGTCCTGGAAGGCGAGAACATCTGTAAGCCGACGTGGTGAGTTCCCTGATTGAAAGGGAATTCATCACGTCGGCTTTTTCCGTTTCTGGAGCCTGCAATCCAGTGTCTCATCGACAGCTCGCCAATCACAACATCTCTCCGACGACATCCACGTCGGACTTCTAACGACCCCATTCTCAACCACCAGCTGGAGTACAGATATGTCGCGTTCAATCACAGAATCGCTGGACAATAAGTTCGAAGAGGTCACCGCCAATGTCAGCGAAAAGGCCGGTCAGGCTGCTAGCGCCATTGGAGAGTTGGCCAGTGAGGCTGGTTGTGCGGTCGGATCGATGGCCAGCAATGCGGTGAATCGAGTTGGCCAGAAGGCCGATGACATGACCGCAAGTGCAGGAGCTGGTATCAAAGGGCTGGGAGAAAAGCTCAGTCAGAACTCGCCTCAATCCGGAATGATGGGCAATGCCTCACAGTCGGTTGCGAAAACAGTCCATGACGGAGGTCAGTACATCGAGGACGCCAAGCTCAGTGGTATGGCAGAAGATATGGCGCAGATGATCCGGAGAAACCCGATTCCCAGCATCCTCATCGCGCTCGGAATCGGTTGGTTCGTGGCTCGTAAAATGAGGAGCTAAGCCTTGTCGACTGACACTGAATCTCCGCGTGGGCAGAGTACCGCTGAACTGATGGGCGGTATCCTGGGTGATCTACAACACCTTGTCGATCAGCAGTTCCATTTGATCCGCCAAGAGATCGAGATTGACGCCCGACGCTACACAAGAGCTGTGGTTCTCTGTGCCGTCGGCGTGGGTGTCTGGCTGACAGCAGCTGTCATGGCCTGTTTAGGTCTGTCGCAGTTGATGCACTGGAGTACCTCTCCCGCATCCACAGATCCAGCATCGCTTCCACTTTGGGCCTGTCATGCCGTCGTTGCGGGGATACTCGCTCCCGTCGGAGGCCTGCTGCTGTGGATGGGGCGGGCAGAGACGAAACTCCGCTCCTACTCCAAGGGTTCGACCGCCCATTACGTACAGGATGCTCAACCATGATCGACACGACAGAAGAGATCCGGGATCAAATGGAAATCACCAAATCACAGCTCACCAACAAGCTGGAGTCTCTGGAGCTTCAAGTGGCGGGAACCGTGCAATCCGCCAGCACGGCTGTCACGGCGACCGTGGAGGCAGTTCAAGACGCCGTGACTTCGGTACGCAACACATTGGATCTCCAACGCATCACCGGCTCGCATCCGTGGTTGGTTGTGGGTGGGGCAGCTGCAATTGGCTATCTCGCCACGAAAGCATTTACATCCGTTGAACCGGCGGACAACTCACCCGCTCTCACACATCCAGCGTCTGCCGCAGTTGTCGACCCCGAACATCGCAACGGCACCTCGAACACGCACACGAATGCAATCACCAACTCCGCTCGAACAGCCCCGGAGACCAGTGTCACAAACTCAGCCTGGGACCAGATGAGAATGGCCGCTGTAGGAGCACTCATCGGGATCGCGAGTGATATGGCCTCACGTGCCGCCCCATTGCTCATGGACTATCTGTCCAGTTCTCCGGGTCGAATACCAGCCAGTAGCGATCCAGAATCACCCAAAAAGGAAAAGATATGACCGCCACATCTCATCAAGAAACTCAACTCATCACTCGGATGATTCAAGGCATCAAGGTGGCCATGTTGACCACGATTCGTCCGGACGGCTCTTTGCATAGCCGACCGATGGCGGCCCAGGATGCCGAGTTTGATGGCGTGCTCTGGTTCTTTACTTCCCTGGACTCTCCCAAAGTTGTCGAGGTCGAGCAGGAACAGCAAGTCAACGTGACGTACGCCGATTCGGTCGAGAATCGTTATGTCACCGTTTCCGGACGTGCGACGGTCGTCCTCGATCGAAACAAGATCGAAGAGTTGTGGAGCCCCACACTGAATGGGTGGTTTCCACTCGGCCTGGAAGACCCTCAAATCGCTCTCTTGCGGGTGGAAGCCGACAGCTGGAATTATTGGGACTGTCAGACGGCGAAGATGGTGCCTCGGGAAACTCATAAACCGACACCACCCGCTGATCTGGTCCGCGAGCCTGAAAAGCTGCGAACGGCAGATATGCATGATACGTGGGTCGTTCAAGACGTCGGTTCGAAAAAGACCCGAGACTAGGGAGCCCAGTTATGAATATGAAACTGGAACAGACCACTTCGGTCTGGATGGAGAGATCACAGCATCCCACCTGCGAGACTCTGACAAAGGATATTCAGACTGATGCCTGTGTCGTGGGGGCGGGGATTGCAGGACTCACGACAGCTTATCTGCTGCTGAAAGAGGGGCGATCAGTCGTTGTGCTGGATGACGGCCCCATCGGTGGAGGTCAGACGGAACGCACGACGGCGCATCTATCGAACGCGATCGATGATCGTTATCAACAGATCGAAGATCTGCACGGAGGTGAAGGTGCGCGGCTGGCCGCTGAGAGTCATTCTGTCGCCATCGACCGTGTGGAAGCGATCATCGCGAATGAAAACATCGAGTGTGATTTCGAGAGGCTGGATGGTTATCTCGTTGCCTCTCCGGGTGAGAAACCGGATCTCCTGGAATGCGAGCTCCAGGCCGCTCATCGTGCTGGCCTGATAGAAGTCGAGATGGTTCCGAGCTGTCCCTGGGGTAACTATGACACGGGGGCTTGCCTGCGTTTTCCTCGCCAGGCCCAGTTTCACCCACTGAAGTATCTGGCAGGACTGGCAGAGGCGATACGGCGTCTAGGTGGACTGATTTTCACACAGAGTCACGCACAAGACATCGAATCTGGTCCGCCAGCTCGTGTCAGGACGCGTGAGGGCTTTCAGGTCACTGCAGCCTCAATCGTGATCGCCACGAATTCCCCGTTTAACGATCTCGTGACAATCCACACGAAGCAAGCACCGTATATGACGTATGTACTGGGCATAAGCGTTCCGCGTGGAGCGGTCACGAAGGCTCTGTATTGGGACACGCAGAGTCCCTATCACTATGTGCGGCTGGTCTCTCCCTCTGCCAGCGAAACAACAACTCCTCAGCAGGAAGATCCACCCAGCGAAGACCTGCTGATCGTGGGGGGCGAGGATCACAAAACCGGACAGGCTGATGACTCGGAGGAACGCTATCGCCGACTGGAGATGTGGGCTCGTGAGCGCTTTCCAGCAGTGGAAGATGTCCGCTACCGCTGGTCGGGTCAGGTTCTGGAAACCAATGATGGCCTGGCATTCATCGGTCGAAATCCTCTCGGTGGACAGAATGTGTACATCGCGACTGGTGATTCAGGTCAGGGTATGACGCACGGGACAATCGCCGGAATGCTGCTGACGGACTTGATCGTTGGTCGGCAGAATCCCTGGACCAAGCTGTATGACCCAGCTCGTGTCACGCTACGTGCCGTCAAAAAGTTCCTGCAGGAAAATCTCAACGTGGCCCTGCAGTACAGTGCCTGGGTCACGGGAGGCAGCGTCAGTACGACTCAGGAGATCCCATTCGGTAAGGGTGCTGTGGTGAGACGGGGCCTGTTGAAAGTGGCTGCTTATCGCGACGCCATGGGGGTCTTGCATGAGTGCTCGGCCATTTGTCCCCATCTCGGAGGAATCGTCGAATGGAACCACAACGAAAGCTCCTGGGACTGTCCGTGCCACGGATCCCGCTTTGATAAGAACGGACATCTGCTGTGTGGCCCAGCCAACATTGACCTCGCTCCAATGTGCGAAACCTGATCCATTGAAAGATCGAGCACAGCTGGCGATGTCGTCCCCAGTGTCACCCAACATCTCCATACAGGAAGAAATGATGCCCCGAGAAGAACGAAAACAGCGTCGCGTCAGGCCCGTCCCCACTCCCAGGAAATTCTGGATTCATCTCGCCCTCTTTGTCGTCGTGAATGCCGGACTGATCGCACTGAACCTGATCCGTTCACCCGACAAATACTGGTTTCAATGGGTCCTGCTCGGCTGGGGAGCGGGTCTGCTGCTTATTGCCTACCGAGTTTTCGGCTGCTGCTGTTTCAATGGCTGCAAGGTGAATGCGGCGAGCGATCCAGTTCCCAAAGAAGCGTTGAAGTGATTGCGATCTATTCGCAGCATGAAGTCTGAATCACAGAAGACGACATTCAGGAGAATTCGCATGGCAAAGGTCATGAGCAGCTTTGTTATGCACGGAATCGGGAAAGTCGGCTTCATGGAGAAGCCGATTCCTCGTCCTGGTCCGAACGATGCCATCATCCGTACGACCGTTGCACTGATCTGTACGTCAGATACGCACACCGTCGCGGGGGCAATTGGTGATCGTCAGGGACTCACGCTCGGGCACGAGGCTGTGGGGATTATTCACGAATTGGGAGATGTCGCAGCAGCCAGTGGTCGATTCCAGCTCGGTCAGCGAGTGGCGGTCAGTGCGATTACGCCATGCTTCGCCTGTGAGAATTGCCAGCGAGGGTACTCCAGCCAGTGCGGCGGCCTGCTCGGCGGCTGGAAGTTCGCGAACATCAAGGATGGAAGTTTCGCTGAATACTTTCACGTCAATAACGCCATCGCCAATCTCGCTCCTATCCCAGATGGGCTGACTGACGAACAAGCGGCTTACTGTTGCGACATGCTCTCCACCGGCTTTGTCGCGTCCGAGCATGCGAATATTCCGATGGGCGGCAGTGTCGCGATTTTTTCGCAAGGCCCCGTCGGGATGATGGCCACAGTCGGGGCTCGGCTGCGAGGCGCGGGGCTCATCATTGGAGTCGAATCGATGCCGAATCGAATCACATTGGCCAGGAAGTTCGGCTGCGATGTGATTGTGGACTTCACCAAAGAGGATCCGATCGAAGCCATTCTGAAGCTGACGGGTGGCGTGGGTGTTGATTCGGCCATCGAGGCTCTTGGATCGGCACAGACATTTGCAGCCTGTGTCAAAGTCACCCGGCCCGGTGGAACGATCTCGAACATCGGTTATCACGGCGACGGAGACAGCGTCCCGATTCCTCGCGAAGCCTGGGGAGTCGGCATGAGTGACAAGGTGATCCGTACTGCCTTGTGCCCCGGAGGCTCGGAACGGATGAGACGACTAATGCGGCTGATCGAGACTGGACGCGTGGATCCCTTGCCACTGACTACGCACCGGTTCACGTTCCCAGAGATCGAGGAGGCGTTTCGGATGATGCAATCCAAAGAGGACGGGATGATCAAACCCCTGATCTCATTTGCATGACGGTGTGGTTAGACTTTTCAAATGCCTGTTCGATCTGCCGCGTAACAATGAGCACCTCATGAGCAACACTGACAACTCTCAGTCAGTCCCCAACCGAAATGTACTCGCGTTGGTCGGATGGTGGGTCTTGTGTTTCACTGCTGCGAGTACTGGGATCTTCGTGACTATTGATGGCTGGTTCACAAGATTAAACACACCCTCCTGGAATCCACCAGCATGGGTGTTCGGTCCTGTCTGGACCGTGTTGTATCTCATGATGGGAGTGGCTGCCTGGCTGGTGTGGAGCCAGGGGGGATGGAAAGCCCAACGTCTACCGCTGGGACTGTTCCTAATCCAACTGGTACTGAATGCTGCTTGGACTCCGCTGTTCTTCGGAATGCATCGAATCGGACTCGCCTTGATCGACATTGCGATGCTCTGGTTGTCATTGAGTGCCACTCTAATAGCCTTCTGGCAGGTGAACAGACCGGCGGGATGGTTGCTCGTTCCCTATCTGGCCTGGGTCAGTTTTGCTGCGGTACTGAACTTCACTCTGTGGCGAATGAATCCTCAGTGAGGTACGCACGAAGTTATGGGAACGTTCAGTTCCCGCATGGTTCTTTGGTGAAAGTAGAATGATCTTGCAGCTATCGTCCAGATGACAACGACCAATCGTGATGAGATGACAGGGGAGCTCATTCCTATCGCCTCTCAATTCGCTTCTCAATACTGGTCACTTCTACATCCGCCAAGTCGCTTGCGTTACACTGCGCCAGGAAACCAATCGAAAATAGAGACAGAAAACGGCACTGAAACATGAAGGTCTCTCTGCGTCTCGGATTGCTGGTTGTCATCATTGTGGGAGGCTATCTCGGATGGCAATGGTGGCGCAGCTTGCAAGCTCCTCCGCTCCCTGAGGGGATTGTCTATGGAAATGGTCGGATTGAAGCGGTCCAGGTTGATGTGTCCGCAAAATATCCGGGGCGTGTAAAAGAGGTCCTGGTCCGAGAGGGAGACCTTGTCGAACCAGGACAGGTTCTGGCCAGAATGGATACCCAGGAACTCGAAGCCACACACGCTCAAGCACTGGCTCATCTCGCGGAAGCTCAGGAAGCAGTGAACCAATCGAAGGCTGTGATCGCTGAACGCGAAAGCGAGCTGAAGTTGGCACAAGCGAGGCTTGATCGATCAGAGAGGCTCTTGAAAGAAAAGGCGACACCGCAGGAAGAGTTTGATCAGAAGCAGAACCAGCGTGATGTGGCAATTGCTGCGGTGGATGCCGCAAAAGCTGCCGTCAACACCGCCGAGCGGTCTGTCGATGCCGCACGGGCCGGAGCCAAACAGATCGAAGTCCAGATTGATGACGCGGTCCTGAAGTCCCCCACCCGAGGGCGAGTGCTGTACCGGCTGGCAGAAAACGGTGAAGTGCTCGCTGGCGGTGGAAAGGTTCTGACTCTACTCGACTTGAGCGATATCTACATGGAGATATTTCTCCCCTCCCGGGATGTGGCTCGAATCTCATTGGGAGCAGAAGCTCGCATCACGCTGGATGTGGCCCCCGGATACGCCGGTCCTGCCAAAGTCAGCTTCGTCTCCCCCGAAGCTCAGTTCACCCCGAAACAGGTCGAAACCGCCAGCGAACGCGACAAGTTAATGTTCCGCGTCAAAGTGCAGGTTCCGCCGGAGGCAGTGCGTCGGCATCTGGAGAAGATCAAAACCGGGATCCGCGGCGGGGCCTATGTGCGTCTCGACGAATCGATTCCCTGGCCAGCCTCACTGGAGAAACGTTTTCCCGACGACTTGTCAGAGATCCACTCCCAAAAATCGCTTCCCTGAATCGAGGCGATGAACATGAACCAGACAGCTGCTAAGAGACTTTCCTCTCCGAGTGGTTATGTCGCTGAGGTCATCGGTGTCACGCATTTCTACAAAAAAGTGCATGCACTCGATGGAGTCTCCGTTCAGCTCCACGCAGGAAAGATGGTCGGTCTGATCGGCCCAGATGGCGTTGGCAAATCGACACTGCTGGGATTGTTGTCAGGGGCGAGAAAGCTGCAGACGGGAACCGTGAACGTCCTCAATGGCAGCATGGCCAGTGCGAGGCATCGCCACGAGATCTGCAGCCGCATTGCCTATCTGCCTCAAGGGCTGGGGAAAAATCTTTATCAGGAACTGAGTGTTCAGGAGAACCTCGACTTTTTCGGCAAACTCTTCGGTCAATCGGCTGCTGAACGACGAGCCAGAATCGAACGCTTAGCCACCGCCACCGGCCTGGAGCCGTTCCTCGATCGGCCCGCGGGACAACTATCGGGAGGAATGAAGCAGAAGCTCGGATTGTGCTGTGCGTTGATTCATGACCCTGACTTCCTGATTCTCGACGAACCGACTACGGGCGTTGATCCATTGTCGCGGCGGCAGTTCTGGGAGCTGATTGATTCGATCCGCTCGGAGCGGCCGACCATGAGCGTGTTGGTCTCGACAGCTTACATGGATGAAGCAGAGCGGTTTGAGTGGCTCATCGCGATGGACGCCGGACGAATTCTGGCAACAGGTTCACCTAGTGAACTCAAATCAATTACGAAGACAGAGAGTCTGGAACGAGCATATGTCGCCCTGCTGCCGGAGGAAAAACGTGGCCATAAGGGCGAGCTGACAATTCCACCTCGAACGAAGAATGAGAGTGAGCCCGCCATTGTGGCAAAAAACCTCACGCGTCGATTCGGTAACTTCACAGCTGTTGATCACGTCAGCTTCCAGATTGACCGCGGCGAGATCTTTGGCTTTCTGGGGTCGAACGGCTGTGGCAAGACGACCACGATGAAGATGCTGACTGGTCTCCTGCCACTCTCAGAAGGCCAGGCGTGGCTCTGGGGCCAACCCGTTGACGCCAGCGATATGGCGACACGCTTTCGAGTGGGATTCATGTCCCAGGCTTTCTCACTGTACGGTGAGCTAACCGTTGAGCAGAACCTGACTCTGCATGCCCGGCTCTATCACATTCCCCGTGCTCTGGCGAAAGAACGGATCAACGAACTCGTCGCCCGATTTGGCCTGACGCCGTATCTCGACTCGCGAGCCTCATCACTCCCCCTGGGACTCCGGCAGAGGCTGTCACTGGCTGTCGCCATTATTCATAAGCCGGAGATGCTGATCCTCGACGAACCGACATCGGGAGTGGACCCCGTCGCTCGCGACGAGTTCTGGGAGCTGCTCATCGATCTCTCCCGAAACCAGTCGGTGACAATCTTTATCTCGACACACTTTATGAACGAGGCGATGCGGTGCGACCGGATCTCGCTGATGCATGCCGGGAAGGTTCTGATCTGTGACACCCCTCAGAGAATCATTGAGATCAAACACGCCAGGACTCTTGAGGATGCGTTTATTAGCGCCATTGAAGACGCGCAGGAGCACAGCCCGGAAGGGGTGGGGCAGACGCGGGCGGGCGGGACATCGACCACACTCCACGAGAACTCCTACAGCCACGAGTCCGCAAATCGTGGTTCCAGCCTGCAGCGCATGTTGGCCTATAGCTATCGCGAGACGATGGAGGTCATGCGTGATTCGGTGCGTCTGACGTTCGCGTTCGGCGGCAGTCTCATCCTGCTGATGATTATCGCGTATGGCCTCTCTTCCGATGTGGAGAACCTGTCATACGCCGTCCTGGACCAGGACCAGTCGCCGGCCAGTCGAGCCTACCTGCAGGAGTTTTCCAGTTCCCGATACTTCACGGAAAAGCAAGAACTCTACAGCAAGGACGACCTCGAAAACCGCCTGGCGACTCGCGGCATCACAATGGCCATCGAGATCCCACCGAACTTTGGCAGAGATCTCCTGCGCCATGGGAAGCCTCAGGTTTCCGCCTGGATCGATGGTGCCGAAACCGCACGAGCCGCAACCATCGAAGGCTACGTCGAAGGGGCCCACGCCAAGTTTCTGCAGCGACTGGCAGAGGAACAGGGAGTCGCTCCTTCATCACTGGCCACGTTCGAGGTTCGCAATCGATACAACCCCACATCGGAAAGCATCTACGCGATGGGGCCTACCGTTCCCACCACACTGCTGCTGTTATTCCCCGCCATCTTGATGGCGGTCAGTGTGGCGAAAGAGAAAGAGATCGGCACGATCACGAACTTTTACGTGACGCCCACCAGCCGCATGGAATTTCTGCTCGGAAAGCAGCTGCCATACATCGGCATTGCGATGGTTAACTTTGTGGTGCTGAATCTGGTCGTGGTGTTCGTGTTACAGGTCCCCTTGAAGGGAAGTGTGGCAGCTCTAACACTTGGAGCTCTGTTGTACGTCACAGCGACGACTGGATACGGCCTGCTGGTTTCCAATCTGACCTCCAGCCAGGTCTCGGCCGTCTTACTCGCAGCTGTACTGTCGATGATGCCAACAATTCAGTTCTCGGGCATGATGCAGCCCGTGTCGACACTTGAAGGGGTCGCCCGCGTCATGGGCTCCCTGTGGCCAGCGGCGTACTATCTGCATCTGAGTGTCGGTGCGTTCACGAAAGGTCTCGGAGCGAGAGAGCTGATGCCCGACTTGATCAGGCTGGCTGCATTCTCTCCCGTGTTCTGGATCCTCTGCACGCTGTTGCTGCGAAAGCAGGAGGACTGATCCTGAACACCCTCTCAAGTATTTTCTGGTTGGGCACCAAAGAACTGCGAACTCTTCTGGGGAGCGTCGCATTGATGGGCTTCCTGGTCTATTCGTTCACTTTCAGCATTTACCAGCAGGCGACTGGGGGATCAGAGACCGTCAACCGGGCGTCGGTCGCCTTCGTTGATGAGGACCGCTCGACGCTGTCGCGACGCCTGCGTGATGCGCTCTATCCACCGTACTTCAAGAGTCCTGAGCTGATCGAAGCCGATGAGATTGACGAGGCCATGGACGCAAGCCGTTTCATGTTTGTCATCGTTGTTCCTCCCCATTTTGAGTCCGATGTCCGGTCTGGGCGCTCCCCGGAGGTTCAGCTGAATGTCGATGCGACAGCTGTCCGGCAGGCAGCACTGGGCACTGGGTATATCCAGGCCATTCTTTCCACCGAGATCAATCGCTTCATGAGTCGATCCGATACCGTGGCTGTGCAACCCGTGACGCTCGTCAAACGCAAGGCCTTCAATCCCAACGGAACACAAAGCTGGCTGAGAGCTGTGTCTGGACTGCTGGATCAGCTCTCGATGTTGACCATCATTCTGACGGGGTCAGCCATTCTTCGAGAGCGAGAACATGGGACGATCGAGCATCTGCTCGTCATGCCGCTGAACTCGTTCGAGATCGCACTTTCCAAAGTCTGGGCGAACGGGCTTGTGATTCTGGTCGTATTTGTCCTGTCGATGCGGTTTATCGTCGAGGGAGCAATCGGTGTTCCATTCGCAGGTTCTCGCATGTTACTGCTGACGGGTACGGTGATTTACCTCTTTGCGGCCGCTGCGATCGGCATCCTACTCGCCACCATCGCTCGCAGCATGGCTCAATTCGGCCTGCTCTGCATGATCACGATCATGCCGATGATGATGCTGTCGGGGGGGATGAGCCCACTCGAAAGCCAACCCGACTGGCTGCAGCACATCACCTGGTTCCTGCCCTCACGGCAATTCATGAGCTTCTCGCAGTCGATCATCTTCCGCGGTGCCGGGTTCGACAACGTCTGGCCCGAGTTCACAGCCATGGCAGGACTCGGCCTGGCGTTCTTTCTCACCAGTCTGGTCCTGTTCCGTCGCTCAATCCGTGTCAGTCAATAGTTGTATGGTTACTCGGACCAGAATCTGACGAACTCGCTGAGAACTCGCACGCGGAATAGTCCCCGGTAACCAAGCCCGGATCCCGACAAACTCCTGTCCCTGGCAGTACGGAAATTCAAAAGCATGATACGAGGAATGCGGCGAGCCGCACCTCAATCCCACAGATTGCGGAGAACACTGCCAATGGGGCGGTCGGTTTGGGGTCGTTTGCGATCAGTAGTTCGGGCGTGATCACGGTGGCTGACCGGACGCAGCTCGACTTCGAGACGACGCCGTCGTTCACAGACTGGCCTCTCGCGACTCCAGGATTTCACTTGTCTCACCACATCCGATATTTCGACTCAGCTTGTACCACAGGCCCATCACTTGAGCTCAACCGAGACTTGCTTAATCTGGCCCTCAAACGCGAACGGCCTTCGCTCGAAGTAATCGCGGGAGACCGTGGAACCGAGGTCGGTGCCGACATCGAAGCTTTCGCTGGCTGTAAAGGCCGCGGGCACGGTCATCTTGACCTTGGCTCGGGCGACTTCCTGACCGTCCAGGGTCAGTGCGATATCTGCCGGGGCGCCGGGCTTGGGAACCTTGAGTGAGGTGCTTACCACAAGAGTGTGTTTGCCTGCAGCGACTTGATTCTCGGACTTCGCAATCGAACGATCGATAATCATGAGGTTGTATTCAAAGACAAGATGTCCCTTGTCCATGTAACAAGTCAGGCCGCCGCCTGCCCCACCCAAGGCATAGAGCACTCCGCTGGCCTCCTCACCACATTCGAAATCGATGGTAACCGTGTTGTTGTGATTTCCCAGCGCGGGAGCTGTGAACTCGGGCATGCGTGTGGTGGTCTCGTCGAAGGTCCAACTGGTGTAGGGCGACTTGATCCGATCTTCGGGATGAATACGCAGCCAGATCCCGGCTCCGATGGGGAAGACCTTGTTCTCTTCGGCCTGGACGAAGAAGAGTTTCTTCAGCTCTTTCACCTTCTCTGGATACCGCTGTGCCAGGTCGTGTTGCTGGGAGTAGTCCTTGGTCAGGTCGTAGAGTTCCCACACCGCCTTGGAGGAGTCCCATTGGTCGAGGCCAGGCTGTGCGTTCAGCCAGGGGCTGAGCGGACCGAACGTACAGGCATACCACCCATCGCTATAAATGCCATCGCTGCCGTTGTTGTCGAAATACTGAACATGCTTGTTCTCGGGTGAGTGAGCATCGGTCAGACTGGCCGCCATGCTGACGCCATCGATGGGATCCTGCGGGAAGCCGTTCACCTCCTGTGGTGGCTTGATGCCAATCACGTCATAGAGCGTCGGTGCGATGTCGTTGACGTGATAGAACTGGGACCGCGGCGTTTTGTCTGCTTTGATCTTCCGAGGCCAGGAGACGACCAGTGGATTGCGGGTCCCGCCAAAGTGTGAGGCGACGAGCTTTGTGTGGCGGAACGGCGTGTTCCCCGCCCAGGCCCACCCCGAATGCTTGATGTTATCGGTCAGAGGCCCGCCCAGAGCGGGCAGGCCACCAAGCTCGTCGAGTGCTTTGATCTGTTGTGCGATCGTGTTCGGGATCTGGTTCTGGGCGAGCAATTCGCTGATCGAACCGTTCTGTCCCTCCGCAGAGCAACCGTTGTCGCCCCAGAGATACAGGATGAGCGTATTGTCACGTTGCCCGGTCTGGTCGAGAAAGTCGACGAGCTTTCCGACCTGGGCATCGGTGTGTTCACAGTAGCCCGCGTAGAGTTCCATGAGGCGGATCTGGAACGCCCGTTCCGACTCTGGAATATCGGCCCAGGCGGTCATCGTTTTGTCGCGCGGTGTGAGTTCCGTATCCGCAGGTATCCAGCCCAACTGCTTCTGGCGTGCGAAGATCTCTTCGCGGAGTTTATCCCACCCCTGATCGAATTTGCCTTTGTATTTATCGGCCCACTCAGCTGCCACGTGATGGGGCCCATGTACACCGCCGGGAGCCCAGTACATGAAGAACGGCTTGTCGGGTGCAAAGGCCCGATGCTTCTTCAACCAGGTAATCCCCTTCTCGGCCATGTCTTCCGTGAGATGGTATTTCTCGTCGTGGGGAGGCTCGATCGGCTTGGTGTTTTCCACCAGTCGTGGTTCCCACTGTGATGTCTCACCTGCCAGGAATCCGTAGAAGTGCTCGAATCCATAGCTGGTCGGCCAGTAGGTAAACGGTCCCATCTCTGTGGTTTGATCGGCGGGGGTGTTATGCCATTTGCCAAAGGCCGACGTGTGGTAGCCGTAGTTCTTCAGCACCTCAGCGACGGTGGCTGACGTCTTCGGAATGATTCCGGTGTAGCCGTCCCAGTCCACGGCTCGCTCCGCGATCGTCCCATTGCCGACTCGCTGGTGATTGCGACCGGTGAGTAGCGCCGCGCGGGTCGGAGAGCAAATTGATGTGGTATGGAACCGGTTGTAACTGATGCCTTCGTCTCGCAGCCTTGTCAACGTGGGAGTGTGAGCGAATCCGCCGAACGTATCAGGCACGCCAAACCCTGCATCGTCGATCAGAACAATGAGGACATTCGGGGCATCCTTCGGCAAACGGTCCGGCTCGACTCGCCGCTTATGCACCGACTGCTGCAGCGTCGGCCCCGCCTTGCTGGCCGAGGGAACGGGTGGAAAGGGCAACACAGACCCATCGCTGGGCGGTGCGGCATCAATCGGAGAGATCATTCCGCACAGAGCAAAGACAATCGCAAAGTGGATCTTCATGACGATGGGCCATTACTTGGTGTACATGATTTTTGTCTGACCGATGGTTCCGTTGAACTCGAACGGAGCCTGATCGTAGTAGTCGAGCGACACCGGGGAATCGAGGTCGGTTCCGAGATCAAACGTCGCGTTTGACGTGAAATGCAGCGACATTGCTGCGGGGACCTGGCCTTGAGCGACGACTTGGTCATTCACCTTCAGCGTGACATCCATGGGACCGCCGATCTTCGAGACGAGTTTCGATTCCACCTCGACCTTGACCGGTCCGGTCGGCAACTTGTCCTTCGACTTAAGCTTGGTTCGCTGAACTTCAAACAGGTTGAACTCGTAACAGAGGTATCCATCCTTCACATAACACGTCACGCCGCCCGAAAACCCCGCGAGGGCATACAGTACACCGTTCGCGTTGTCAGGCACCTCAATACTCATGGTGACAAGGCTGTTCATCTTGCCGAGTTTGGGAGCTGCAGACTCCGGCATGCCAGTCATCGGACCATCGAATGTCCATTCTGTCAGCGATGAAGCCGGGGCGTCTTCGGGATGGAACATCGCCGTCGACCACAGTCCGCCGCCAATGGGCAGGTTCTTGTTCTTCGTCGATTCGACCAGGAACAGCTCCTTCAACTCCTGAAGCTTGCCTGGATTCGCGGCCGCCAGGTCATTGGCCTGACTCCAGTCCTCGTCGATGTGATACAGCTCCCACTTGTCGGTGAGCGGTGACCACTCCTTAATCCCTTTCGGTATACCGCCCACCCAGGGCTCGCGCGGTCCGGGAGCACTCGCGAACCAACCATCGTGATAGATGCCCCGGCTGGCCATGATGTCGAAGAACTGTGTCTTGCGCGTACCCGGAGCAGTGGCGTCAGTCAACGCGTAGACCATGCTCACCCCGTCGATGGAGTCCTGTTCAAAGCCATTCACCACGCGAGGCGGAGTGATCTTTGTCAGTTCGTAGATCGTCGGAACGATGTCGATGACGTGGTGGAATTGCGGACGAGCCGTCGGATCGGCCTTGATCCGCTGCGGCCAGGAGACAGCCATTGGCTGGCGTATCCCGCCGAAATAGGCCCCCATCAGCTTGGTCCCCTGATAGGGAGTGCTCCCCGCCCAGGCCCACCCCGCGTGGTACATGTTGTCCGTCTTGGGGCCGCCGAGGGCATCGAGGCCCCCCAGTTCATTCAAGGCGGTGATATGTTGCGAGATCTTGGTCGGAATGCCGTTCTGTGCCAGCTGCTCGCTGATGGTGCCGTTCAGGCCTTCGGATGAGGAACCGTTGTCGCCCCAGATGTAGAAGATCAGCGTGTTGTCGAGTTTCCCCTGTCGATCGATTTCGTCGATCACCCGACCGGCGTTGTAGTCTGCGTGCTCTGCGAATCCGGCGAAGACTTCCATCAGTCGGCGCTGGAACGGCTTCTCGTCCTCCGGGATCGAGTCCCACGAGGCCATCGATGCGGGACGGGGCGTCAGCTGTGCGTTCTGGGGAATCCACTCCTTGGCCTTGGCCCGGGCGAATGTCCGTTCGCGATACTTGTCCCAGCCATCGTCGAACTTACCTTTGTATTTGTCGGCCCATTCCTGCATGACCTGATGAGGCCCGTGAGCGGCTCCGGGGGCCCAGTACATGAGAAACGGCTTGTCGGGAGCATAGGCCTTCTGCTCGCGAAGCCACTGAATCGCATCCGTCGCGATATCGTTCGAAAGATGATACCCCTTGGGCTTTTCTTCAGTGACAGCTGTCGTATTACGAGTCAAAGTCGGCTCGTACTGCGACGCTTCGCCCGCCAGGAAGCCATAGAAGTATTCAAAGCCATACCCCGTGGGCCAGTAGTCAAACGGCCCCTTGGAAGTGATCTGTTCCTCGGGGGTGTTGTGCCACTTGCCCCACGCTCCGGTGTTGTAACCGTAGTTCTTCAGCACCTCTGCCACGGTGGCCGATGACTTGGGAATCGTTCCACTGAAACCATCGAAATCATTCGCGATGGCCGAGATTTGACCGTTCCCGACTCGGGTATGATTTCGCCCTGTGAGCAACGAAGCCCGCGAGGGCGAGCACATCGCTGTTGAGTGGAATCGATTAAACGACACCCCCAGCTTCGCGACCCGATCAAGCGTCGGCGTATTCACCTCACCGCCATAGGTCGATGGAGTCCCCGGTCCGACATCATCCATCAGAATGATCAGGATATTCGGTGCCCCCTCCGCCAGACGCTTCCGCTCAACCCGCTTCTTGTAAACCGAATCCTGCAGCGTGATCCCAGGCGTCGAGCCGGATGGAGTCGGCGGAAACGGCAAGACCTCCTGGGCGATCACCGACGACGCCAGCCATCCCACTGCCGCCAGACAGGCCAGGAACTGCCATCGGAATGAAATCATCTTTCTGCCCCTCAATGATCTAGACGGACGCCGAACGACTGAACATTACCACCATGCCTGACGGATTCAGAGTTACGGCTGTTGCCTGATCTTCAGGATTTGCGACTGAATGCCCTCAATCGTCTTGCCCATCTGGGCACTCAGTCCCAGCTGTCGGACGGGAAAATCGCGAAAGGTCATCAGGTGTTTTTCTGCGATGCCGACGATCGGCGTGAGCACCCAGGTCTTGTGTTCGGCATACTGGCGATTCACATTTCCGGTCTGCCGCTCGAAGGGATCCATCCGGAGGTTCGTGATCATGGGACGGCCGAGGCCGATCAGCGGATCATCCCAATGGCCTCCCTCCTTGATCGAGAATGACACCTTGAATGAGTCGTAGCGAATGGCAGTCAGCACGGTCTCGTCATAGTAGAAGACAAACTTGCGGGCCGACTTGTCGCTTTGGCCAGTCATCAAGGCCGTCTGGTCGTAACCATCCAGGTGGACCTTGTAGTGTTTGCCTCCATAGTCTGCTCCGGCCTTCAGCTTCTCAACCGTCTCTCTCTCGCCCGCCGCAGCTGCGAGTGTGGGCAACAAGTCGGTCATGTCCACGATCTCGCTGCTGACGCGTCCCCCCGGAGCCCCCGGCCAGCGGATCATGCACGGGACGCGAACGCCCCCTTCCCAAGTTGTTCCCTTATCTCCCCGGAAGGGGCTCGTGCCACCTTCGGGCCACATGTATTGATAGGCACCGTTGTCGGTCACATATACCACGATCGTATTCTGATCGAGGCCAGTCTGCTCCAGCTTGGTCAGCAATTGCCCGACATGGCCATCGTGTTCCGCGAGTGCATCGCCATAGACATCCTCATGTCCGGCTCGTGATTTTCCCCGAACGCCGTCCTTGAAATGAAAGAACACATGCAGACGAGCGGCGCAGTGCCAGAGGAAGAAGGGCTTCTTGTCCTTGGCTTTGCGATCGATGAAGTCGAGCGACTTGGCCACGATCTCATCGTCGAAGGTCTCCATCCGCTTGGTCGTCAATGGCCCTTCGTCTTTGGTCGGGCCGTCGGCAATCCCGGAAATCACTCCGCGCGGATCAAACTTCTTGCGGAACTCGGGATCAGTTGGACGGTCTGGATCTTCAAGATCTTCGTTACCGTTCAGGTGATAGAGATTGCCGAAATACTCGTCGAAACCATGACGATGTGGCAGATGATCTTCGAGGTCGCCCAGGTGATTCTTACCAAATTGAGCTGTGGAGTAACCCTTCGTTTTCAGAATCTCAGCGAGCGTGATGTCTTCCTTCTGCAGCCCGGCGGGCGACCCGGGCGTCCCGACAGTCGTCAGGCCCGTACGTACGGGAAGCTGACCGGTGATAAAAGCAGCCCGTCCGGCTGTACAGCTCGGCTGAGCATAGAACGAAGTGAAACGAATTCCTTCGCGTCCAATCCGATCAATGTTGGGGGTACGCACCCCCATAATGTCGCCGCCGTAGGCCGACACATTCATCCACCCCACATCATCTCCCATGATGACCAAGATGTTTGGCTGGGATTGTGCGGCAGCCTGCTCCACCTTCATCTGATCTTCAGCATGGGCAACAGCGATGCATGGCATCAACAAGCCCATCACAAACAAAAGAGGTTTCATTACGGCACCTGAAAGACAATGTGGGCAGCACGTGCGGGTATACCTTCCGCAGGTACCCTGTTACTTCCTCAACTCTTAGTGCAATCAAAGTAGAAAAGGACAACCCGAAAAGCATGAGTAGAATTACTCAATTTCACTCCCGCAGTTTCCCAAGCCGGAGCCCATCGAACAGTCTCCCCACGTCAGAATCTTCAGCTATCCCGGCGTGATGATCCCATGACGGATTGCGTACTGAATGAGTTCTGAGGTCGAGGTCAGACACAGGACATCCATGATCCGGGCTTTGTGGTTTTCGGCGGTACGATTCGAAATATGCAAGGTGGCCGCCACTTCCCGTGCTGACTTACCCTCGGCAAACAGCTGGACTATCTCACGCTGACGGGGCGTCAGTGAGGGACTTCTGGCGGCCGTCGACTTCGAGGAAGCGAGTCGATCGAGGCCTTCCGCCACTTCGGGAGTCAGGTAGGCCTGACCCGATAAAACTGTGCGAATCGCTTCCAGAAGTTCTGAGCTGGCGCAGTGCTTCAACACAAACCCCATCGCGCCGATCTCCATGGCTCTCGCCGCGTAGGTCGTGTCCTTGTGCATCGTGAGAAACACAACCTTGGCTCTGCTCCCCTCCCTCTTCAATTGCTGGACCGCATCCAGGCCATTGAGATGGGGCATGCTGACATCCGCGATGATGATGTCGGGTTCGAGCCGTCGGGCAGCTTCCACGAGTTGTCGACCATCCTCAACAATCCCGACCAGATCAAACTCCGGCGACAGGATGCTGCGCAGTCCTTCGACGACGATTCGGTGGTCGTCTGCCAGCAACAGGCGAGGGAGGCTCATTCCAGATCCTCCGGCAGCGGGATTTGGACGGACACGGTCACCCCCTGGCCGGGGGAGGAGGCAATCTCGATCTTACCACGCACCAGACGGGCTCGCTCGCTCATGCTCGCCAGTCCTAATCCCTGATGATTCGCCGCGAGAGTGGTGTCGAAGCCTCGTCCAAAGTCCTGGAGTTCCAGATGGAGAAACTCGGGGTCGGCATTGAGTTCCACCAGCACTCGATCAGTACACGCATACTTCGTGGTATTCCAAAGTGATTCCTGTGCGATTCGATACAGGCACAGCGTAACGTCATACGGAATATTCGAGGGCAGATCACCGCAGCGGAATTCCACTGGGGTCCCATTACGCTCTTCGAAGCGTACACACTCTGAGCGAATCGCGTCGGCCAAGCCAAAGTCGTCGAGTATCGAGGAATGGATCCGGCGGGAGAGGCGGTGAACATCGTCACAGAGGGTGACCAGATGCTCTTTCAGGACCCCTACTGCCGACATTGACTCAGGCGAGCCACGAACCAACTGCTCCAGATTTCCCGCTTTGATCGCTGACGCAGCCAGCCTTTGCGATAAGTCGTCATGCATTTCCCGGGCAAGAAACCGACGCTCATCTTCCTGAGCAGTAAGTATCTTCCCCGCCAGAGCTCGTGCTTCTTGCTCAGCTTGTACTCGGCGTGACCGGTTGACGAGCAAGGCCACGATGATTGCACTTTGAAGCAGGAATGCGATAAGGCTCAACAGAACGTAATGACCGTACTGCCCCCAGAAGGTCGTTTCGCGAAACAGAACGAGTGAGTCTGGCGGCAAGTGGGACTCTACCAGTTGCCAACGATTGAGTTGTCGGGCGTCAAACTTGTACTTCGCCGAATTCAGCCCCTCGATTGCGATCTGTTCTGGAGACTCTCCCTTCAAGACGCGGACGGCTTGCCTCCCAGCGAGTAGTCCCTGCGATTCAGCGGATCCCAGGCTTCCCCCGACAATTCCATGTCCCAGCAATGTGTCATACAGCCCGTAAACCGGAACAGAGCACTGGGATGCCAGTTGTTCAATGACCTCGACGGTCGAGTAGTGATTGCCCTCGGAGTCTTCGTCGTACGTCAGCATCAGGACGAATGTCTTTTCTGCATCCGTCTGCAGTTTCTTAATGAGCAGACTCATCGGCAGACCTTCCCAGGTTTCAACCTCTAAACCTGTATTGAGCGATCTGATCGCTTCTTGCGCAGCCTTCGTGGCTGCTCGTTCCGGCGCGGAAATCCCACTTAATAGGATGAGACGTTTCCGATCGGGGTGCGATTTCATGGCTACCGACAGCGTCCCGGAATAGTCCAGCCGAAACGCGACACCTGTCACATGTGGCAGCGAGTGGGCCGACTGTGCCATCAGTGGGGGAGCAGAGCAGAAAACGATGGAACTCTTTGGGAACAGAACCTCTCGATTCTCGATCGTGAACTGTAAGGCCGGTACGTAAACAGGAATCACAACATCTGGCGGCCTGGTTGCGTACTTGGTCTTCAGCAGATCAATCCAGCTGCGCACATATTCGGCATCTTGATGTCGAACCAGGTTGAGGTATTCGATTTCAATGTCAACGGGCTCATCGAACTCGGCTGCCAGCGAAGCGCGAATCCCCCGATCCCAGTCTGCATTAATGGGGGTGAGCGTGCGGTGGGTAAAGAGAATTACCACTTGTTTTTGAGGCCGGGGCACCCGTCCACCTGCGAATGACAACGTCCCCTCAAACAGGACAACGATCGCCACGATAGAGTGAATTACGAATGTCACGAGAGTCTTCGGCAACCTCATCATCTGGCCTCCTTTCCGCTCCCCATGTTTCACTCGCATCTTAGGAGATTGCCTGAAATCCGAAACGTTCGTCGTCCATGCAGAGAGGGAAACCCAGCTTCTCACCCGTGAGGCCTGTCTGTTCAAAACCTCGCCAGGTGATTCGCCCGTATGCGCAGTCTGTTGAAAATAGTGGCGGTATCCGGAGAGCATTCAGGATCAGAATGGGAGTACGCATCTGTCTGGATTCGACTGCTTTTGACGCTTTATTGAGGAGAAGTGAGCAGTCCTTTGAAGTACCGATAATGAACACCAAGTCTGTAAGCATGTCAGCTATCGTTCGAGTCGCGTGATGCATTCGGCCTCACTCAGGCCATTTGTTGAGTTATGGTGACTCGTGTCGCGAATACCAAACGAGCGTAAGCGGGTATCCACTGTTCGGTTTTGGTCCACTCGGCAAGCGACGACCACAACCATCTGGAACGGCAACTCTGATCGACACCCGAATCGGGGACAGCAGCCTGTTGAGGAGCCCCACTAGATCCATAGCGCTGCTTCAATCGTCAGGCCAGGCCCAAAGGCCAGTGCGACACAGGGCAGGGGAGCCTGTCGCTTCCGAAGCTGATCCAGAATAAACAGAATCGTGGGCGATGACATGTTGCCGTTCTGTGAGAGCACTTCTCGCGATATATCGGCGTGGGCATCGTCAATCCCCAGTGCTGCCGTACAGGCACTCAGAATTCGGGGGCCACCGGGATGAATGGCCCAGGTTGGAATCTGCTCGACACTGAGGCCGAATGGTCTGAGCCAGCCTTCCACCCACGAACGAAGATGCTCACCGATGATGTCCGGAACTTGCGGTGACAGACTCATTTCGAATCCATGATCCCCGACCCGCCAAGTCATGTGATCCAGTGTCTCCTCGAGGACCAGCGACCGCTGAGAGCGAAGCTGCCACGCTCCCTTTTCGCTGGCTCGTCCGACCACCGCAGCTGAGCCATCCGAGAACAGGGCATTGGCCACGATCTGCTGTGCATCGCCCGTGTACTGTTGGTGCAGGCTGCAGATCTCAACACAGCAAAGTAGCACGCAGGCTTCCGGATCGCTCTCGGCGTATGCTTTCGCCACCCGCAGTCCGTTGAAGGCCCCATGACATCCCATAAAACCCACGTTCGTGCGTGTGACTTCTCGATTGAGCCCCAGCTTCTCGATTAAGCCGATATCCAAGCCAGGAGCGCTGAACCCGCTGCACGAGACGGTGACAAGATGCGTGATCTCCGAAGCGGCGATCCCCGCCGATTCGAGAGCGACGGTACAGGAGCGAGTTCCGAGTCGAATCGACTCCACTTCGTATCGCTGCATGCGTTGGCTTGTTGTGGGGCCTCGGTCTAACGTCCCTACCGACCGATCGTAGAATGATTGATGGATAATCAACGGGTCGTCCGCTGGTTCAATGAGTACGCTATGTCGCCGCTTGACGCCGGAGCGGCGATAGAGAGCCCGCACCACTCCCGCTCGTCCGTGAGTCTCCCCCCACATTTCCACCGAATGCTCGGCTGCCAGTTCTTGCGTCATGGAGCGTTCGGGGATCGCGGTACCGAGTCCTTGGATCAGGAATGTCATGGGGTCTCAATCGGATGGGATGGTAAAGCGGAGGGAAGGTTGATGGAGTTGACGAAGAAGCCGGCAGCAGCCGGAAAGACTTTCAGGAATCGAACAGCTGCGACAGAAAGCCAGGGACGATGCAGGACCGCCGCGGCAAAGCGGCAGACTCTCATCCTGCGTTGAAACTGAGCTCGATGCAGTTGTTGCCATTGATCAGACAAATGAGAACGCCAAAGTCTGACAG
>QWOR01000143.1 GCA_003669575.1 Planctomycetota bacterium
CATGATTCGGCTAATCTTCTCGCGGAGCAACGTGGGAATTCGCAGCAGCGACAACGCTCCGTCGATCAACCGGATAAACGTAGACGTCCAGATTAGGAAACAGACGGCTCCTACTACCCCCAGGAGGACAACTCCCCCCACGACCAGCGCCGGCTTTCGCATGTCATCCGACATATTCGGAAGGCTGACCAAACCCACGCCCAGCAGCAACAAGATCGCCAGCGTGTCCAGAATGCGTTCGAGAGCCACCGTCGTGAACACCGAAGCAATCGGCTGTGCCGTGCGGCGAGCGAAGACCAGTACGCGGACAATCTCACCAATGCGTGCCGGAAGCACGTTGTTGACCGCAAACCCCGACAGCATGGGACCGAAGCAGTCACCCCAGGTGCGATATTCCCCGAGCGGCGAAAGCAACAGCTTCCAACGGTATGCCTTCAACGTGTAGAAGGCCGCCAGCATCACCAGCAGCAGCGGCAACAACCGATAATTGGCCGAACGAAATGCTTCCACAAACTCATGGCGTTGCTTCTCATCCCGAATGACATCACCCGCCGCAAACCACAGGCAGATCAAAGAAACACAAACTCCCACAAAGAGCTGGAAGAATTGCGATTTCCAGAAGTGGGGGCGGGGAAGAGGCGGAGCGGTCACTGGGCGTCCGATTTCTGTGGGGATAGTGATGGTGTCCCGCGGATACCGGCCAGCGCCGTGGGACATTCTCGGACACTGGTCGGAGTGGGCCGAGTGGTCTCGGGCAAAGAGGTGGAACTCCCGCCAAGTCGCGGTATGCTACTGAAAACTCACCATGTCCTGAAACAGGGCTTTTCCATGCTGTGGCTGCTCGCGCAGGTGAACGACACTCCCCGTCCTACTCCCGAAGAGTGGGACCAGATACAGCAAGAGATGTACGCTCCCGTGCCACATTGGGGGCTATTCCTGTCCGCTGGAATGGCGTGGGTCATTGGACTGCTATCAACGATCTTCTGGATCTGGATGATCCTTTACTGCATTCGGAACGATTCTGAGCGGCAAACCTGGCTGTGGATATTGCTCTTCTTTCCAGGGGTCGGGCCGCTGATTTACTTTTTTGCCCGCTGGGTGCCCAGCAGCTCGTTGGCGATGCCGACATTCCTGAAACGCTGGACCGAGGCCAGCAAGATCCGGCGACTGGAGGCTACTGCCCGGCAGATCGGCAACCCCTATCAGTTCATCGAATGGGGCGACGCTCTCCGCGACACAAAGCGGTGGGAAGCTGCAGCTGCGGCCTATCGCCAGGCGCTGCATAAGGAGCCCCAGAACCTTCCCGCCTTGTGGGGACTGGCAAATTGTCTGGTATCGCTGGGGAATTTTGCGGAAGCTCGAGTCCCGCTCACCACCATCATGAGTATTGACCCCGCCTACAAGTTTGGTGATGTCTCGTTGCTGTACGGTCGGACGCTTCATGCTCTGGGGGAGCAAGACGCCGAGCAGGAACACTGGCGAACCCATATGAAGCGCTGGCGACAGCCCGAGGCGATGTATACGCTGGCTCAAGTCCTGATCGAGCGGGGAGAAAATGCTGAAGCCACTCAGTTGCTGCAGAGCATGATCGCCGATATCGAGATCACGCCCCGCGCTCTGGCCCGCAAGGTTTTCTTCTGGAAAGGCCGCGGGAAGAAGCTGCTGCGTTCGATCCCCAAGTCGTAGAATGAGCGGAAGGGCACTTGCTCCAGGGCACCTGTATCACTCACCCTCACTGACGCTTCGGGTTGGTGAATACGTGGTAGCCCGCATTTTGAGGTCCATCAGGATTGACCGCTGAGGAGCCGCTGGATTGCGGCACGCTGCTCACTGCACCGTTGATGCACCACTGTATTGAGGCAACAGTTTTTCGATGTACTTGCCGAGGATGTCGGTCTCGATATTCACCGGGTCTCCGACGGCCCGACGACCTAATGTCGTGACCTGCAGCGTATGAGGGATGAGGGCAATCTGAAACGTGTCAGCCGTCACCTTCACCAGCGTCAGGCTGACACCATCGACCGTGATCGAGCCCTTCTCCACCATCTGGCGGGTCAAAGCAGCTGGAACGCTAAAGGTCATGAAGACCCATTCGCCCTCAGCATCAATCGCGTCCACCCGACCAAGTGCGTCGACATGTCCCTGCACAAAATGGCCGCCCAATCGAGAGCCGACCTGCACGGAACGTTCAACGTTGACGACATCCCCGACCTGGAGCCGGCCGAGGTTTGTCCGGGAGAGCGTCTCGGAGCCAGCCTGAAAACTCCAGCTGTGGCCGTCGATTGCGATGACGGTCAGGCAACAGCCGTTGAGTGCAATGCTGTCGCCCAGACGAACAGTCTCGACCTCGGGCAGGTCAGTGGGAGCCGCAATCTTGAGAGTGAGCGACACCGCATCCGGGGTCAGAGAAACCACACTCCCCAAACCTTCGACCAGACCAGTAAACATGGAAAACACCTTGCGATTCACGTATTCGCGGAAACCTTGTCCCCGGATGCATGGCGGGACCCCTGACAAGCATCAGGGTCACAGGGTATCATGCGGTTTACTTCAGGTCGAAGGTGGGGCACCGCCTTCTCAACGGGAATAGATGGCATGGCGACGATTGTGTTGATCGAGGATGACCGGGAAATTGGTTCCACGCTGTCCGCAGTACTGGAAGGTGCCGGGTATCGCGTAGTGCTGGCCACCAACGGAATCGACGGGCAGCGGCTGATCACCGCCGAGCGGCCTGATCTGGTCATCACCGACATGATGATGCCCCGCATGGGTGGCTTTCCAGTTCTGGAGTTTTTGCGGACTCTCGATGCGCCACCCAAGGTGATCATGATCACCGCCAACGAAGGGGGCCGGCACAAGGCGTATGCCGAAATGCTCGGTGCGGTGGATTACCTGCGCAAGCCGTTCGCCATGGATGTGATGCTGGAAGCGGTCAAGAATGCCATCGGTGCCAGCGAAGTCGAAAAGAAACCCGCTCCGATTCGCCGACGGGTGTTGAAGAAGAAGGATGAGGATGAGTAGCAGGAGCGGCGTGTCACGTGTCGTGAGTGCCCGCGTATGGACAGACAGGAATGTCTGTCCTATTTTTTTGGCGAAACTCTGACATGAATTCACGCCACCCCATAGAACCGCTGGGCGGTCCCGCAGTAAATCTCCTGTCGCTCGGCGTCGCTGAGTTGACTCAGACAGGTACGCAAAGCATCGAACTGTTGCTGGTAACTTCCCGCTAATTCGCAAACAGGCCAGTCGCTGCCGTACATCAATCGTTTCGGACCAAAACATTCGAGTGCAATGTCGACGTAGCGGCGCAGATCATCGGGCTTCCAGTGCACCCAGTCGGCCTCGGTGATCATCCCCGACAGTTTGCAGTGCATGTTCGGGAACTTCGCAGCTGCGCGGAAGTTCGGTTCCCAATCGTCGAATCGTTGTTCTTTGATCTTCGGCTTGGAGAGGTGATCGATCACCATCGGGAGTTCGGGCAGATCCCGGCCGAGCGTGGCGGCGTGCTTCAGGTGTTTCACATAAAACAACACATCAAACGGGACCTTGTGCTTTTGCAGGACCTTGAGCCCGCGCTGGACATCGGACCGGATAATGAAGTCGTCATCGGGTTCGCCCTGGGTAATGTGCCTTACGCCGACGAACTTGGGGTTCGTCCGGAACTCGGCCAACTGGGCTTCACACTCAGGACTGACAAGATCGATCCAGCCGACGACGCCACAGATCCAGTCGTTTTCTGCCGCGAACTGCAATGCCCAGCGGTTCTCATCGAGATCGTGCTGCGTCTGCACAAAGATTGTCTTCGAGACTCCAGCTGCATCAATGAGGGGCTTGAGGTGTTCGGGCCGGTAATCGCGACAGATCTTGCGGTGCTCGGGGATCTGGAGCCAGTCCGTGTCGAAACGCCCGATTTCCCAGTAGTGTTGATGTGCGTCGATAATCATGCAACGAAGTCCTGAGCGATAGTCACGTGGCAGAGAGCGACAATTTAACGCATGGCGGTCACAACTCAGAGTGAGTCGGCTGACGTGACATACCGGCGAAATTCTCGATGCCAGGTGTAATCAGACTGCCAATAAAAAATCCCGGAAACAGCGAGTCCTAGGGGGGGCTTTGGACTCAAGCTATTTCCGGGGGCGATAAGACTTCGCAGACGGCTGAAGAGCAACATTTGCTGCGAGGAAAAACCGGGAATCGTCGGCATCCATGCCTTCGATCCACCGTGCCTGTCATCCTTGACGTGGCATCCACGCAACGCGTGTTGTTCTACCGCTGTCGCGATCGAACGCGGGGAACTTATGCCCGTTTCTCAAATGGGTCAATACGACTTCCCTTGATTTCATATGGTCCCGACTGGCTCTGCAAAAATTGCCGAACGCGGGTCTCCAGAACTCGAAAACCTAGGGAAATGACTCGGTTTCCGAAATCAAGCGGCGATGAGACAGCGGGGCAATCGCTCCGTTGAGCGTCCCTCTGGCAAAAGTGTCGCTGGTGTTTTTTCCAGATTGATCAAAACTTTTCAGGTCTCCGTCGGATAGGTACGCGAGACTCGAGCAAACGTCACGCGTCTTGATCGCTGCATGTCTCGACGGCCAAATGACAAGGCAATCTTTCCCTCGCATCGCCACGGGATGTTCAGCCCACGCAGATGGCCGCTCAATATGAGGTCAGCCATCTGCAATACAAACCGCCGATGAGCTGGAAAATCTACCTGTTGGTCTCCGTACCTGGTGTCTCTTCAAGAGCAGTTTGAGTGGTACTGGTGTACTGAATGGCGGGCGGGGTCAGTGGAGTGACGGTTTCCTGTTTCGGCTTGGCGAAAACGACCGTCGAGGGAATGTAGTTCCACTTGTTCGCCGCTGGGCCCTGCGTCATGTTCTCGACTTCACCGTGAATGGACCCGGAGTGGAAGGGACCGATCCCGGCGACAAACCAGTTGTTGGTGTCGGACTGAGCGAGCGTCATCCCGCCCTCGCCGAGGACTTCCTTGGTCTTGGCATCGATCGCAACGATTCCGAGCTTGGCGGTTCCCGTCTGAACCTGGCGGGTCAGAACGCGGACTTCGGGCAGCGTCAACATGCCCGGGAGAGTGATTTCGGGAACTCCCAGAAATGAATCAGCGACATCGGTCCCGACCACGCCCGTACGCAGTTCAACCAGTACCTCAGCTTCTTCCGCCTTGGGGACCAGGATCGCACCCTGATGCAAGATGCGATGACGAACTGACGAAATCACATACTGCTTGTCGACACATTCGACGTAACGTTCATCTAGAAACACCGTGTGTCCACGGAAGGCCCGGAAGTCGATCTTATCGAGAGCCTGATCCACAGCGTTTGAGATCAGCAGCTGCTCGGTAGCTGTGCGAGCGGTGTTTGAAGTCTTGGATGAAGCACACCCCAACAGACCCCAAGTCAGAAATCCGCAGATCAATAAATGAGAACGCAGCATGCAGCATCCCTCCCTGGAAGCAGCCCGCACTGTGAGTTTCAAACCCGGGGCAATCTCCTTCGCCCCGACGAGAATGAAACAACCATCATGAACTCTCCTGTCATCGAGTGACTCGGTCACATGAGTTCAGGCGAGTCCGTCTCATCACCCACACTCGCGGCATCTCTGACAGCATCCAGCGGACAATCATTACGACTGGTGAGTCCAGTAAATGTGGAATAAACGGACCATCAACAGGTCAGCTGATCAAGTTCGACATCACACTCTCAAGCATCTGACTCGAAAGTACTTGCAGCAAATCGACAACGTTCGGACTCGGATCACAGATTGACCACTTCCAAGTCGAGGAATAGAGTGAATCTGCGGAACCGGTCATTCTCTTCGTGAGTTGCACGCCTCCCGCAGTAATGACTGACAGGATTTCGCATGACCACGCCCGAGAGTCCAACTCCCAAGTCCTCCAAGAACCACCCGGACAAGTCATCGAATTTCAGCTGGTATCTCCTCGTCGCCGGAATTCTGATCGCTGCCTGCTGGTACTGGATGGCGACCCAGCGGATGGGACGTGAACTCAGCTATGGTGAGTTCCGAACCGGGCTGGAGAAGAAGCTCTACAACTCATCGAATGTGCATGAACTGCAATTCGGTCATACCTACATCACGTTTCAGGATCGCCCGAACCCGGAGCGGAATTCCGGGGATGCCTGGCCCTTTAGCGGGGCGAGCTCATCCTCGACTCCTCTGGAACGGATCACTCGCTCTTATGTCAGCATCGGAGCGATCCCCGATCGGTCTCTCGATAAGCTCAGTGAAGAGCTGCATCAGGCCGGGATTGCTGTTCACGGCCAGCAACCCGTGACCGAATGGTCATCGCTCATCACGCTGGCGATGATGGCGATGACCTTGATGGCGCTGATCTTCTTCTTCCGAAAGATGACGGGCCCCGGAGCAGCCATGTCGTTTGGCCGCAGCCGAGGCAAGCTGTTCGATGGTGAAGAGACTCGGATCACCTTTGACAAGGTGGCTGGCATCGACGAAGCGGTCGAAGAGCTGCGCGAGGTGGTCGAGTTTCTCCGGACGCCTGCGAAATATCAGGCACTCGGCGGACGCATCCCGCGAGGAGTGTTGCTCGTCGGACCTCCGGGAACGGGCAAGACCCTGCTCGCCAAGGCGGTCGCGGGTGAGGCGGGGGTGCCGTTCTACAGCCTGTCTGGTTCTGACTTCGTCGAAATGTTTGTCGGGGTCGGAGCCGCTCGCGTCCGCGATATGTTCGCCCAGGCACTCGCCAAGGCACCGAGCATCATCTTCATCGACGAACTCGACGCCCTCGGAAAAGTTCGCGGCAGCGGGATGCCCGGCGGGCACGATGAACGTGACCAGACGCTGAACGCCCTGCTCGTCGAAATGGATGGGTTCGCCTCCGACCAAAGCGTGATCGTGATGGGGGCGACGAACCGACCCGAGACCCTCGACCCGGCCCTGATGCGACCTGGCCGCTTCGATCGGCATGTGCTCGTCGACCGCCCCGACTACAAGGGACGCGAGGCGATCCTCAAGGTCCATGCCACCCGCATCAAAATGGCCGATGATGTCCAGCTTGGCAAACTCGCCAGGCTGACGCCCGGCTTTTCAGGTGCCGATCTGGAAAACCTGGTGAACGAGGGAGCCCTGCTCGCCGCTCGCAAGAACAAAGCCGCGGTCACGATGAGCGAGCTGGAAGAGGCTGTCGAACGTGTGAGCATCGGCCTCGAAAAGGCGAGCCGCATTATCAATGAAGAAGAAAAACGCCGCATCGCCTGCCACGAATCGGGACACGCCCTCGTCGCGTGCAGCCTCCCCAACACCGATCCGGTCCACAAGATTTCGATCATCCCGCGCGGATTCGGGGCACTCGGCTACATGCTGCAACGTCCCGACGATGACAAACACATCACCACGCAGTCCGAACTGGTCAACGATATCTGCGTGCTGCTCGGCGGAATCGCAGCTGAAGAGGCCGTGTTCCAGGAGATCGGTACCGGAGCTCGAAACGATTTGGAGAGGGCGACTGATACCGCTCGTCGAATGGTGACCGAATACGGCATGAGCCCCAAGATGGGCCGCGTCAATTACAGCGATACGCGACGTTCTCCGTTCCAGTATGGGTCCGGGCACTCGGTGGATAGCTCACACTCGGAACAGACCCTGCGTGACATCGACATGGAAGTGAAAC
>QWOR01000152.1 GCA_003669575.1 Planctomycetota bacterium
CAGAGTCAAACCAGTTCATCCAGCAAGACCGAAGTAACTCGGGCATCGCCTGTGAGACGGCCTGACGGCTGCCCGTAAGATGGATAATTCCGTCGATGCCGGTGTGAGGTCGCAGACGTAAGACGAAATCGAGGGGCTGGCCGAACCGCTGGTCAGATTGCTGGAGAAACCGCAGCAGGTCATAACCCGTCGTTGACTTCACGACTCGCTCCCCGATGCGGACCACCCGTCCGTCTGGCAGCTGCCAGTTCATGCCGACGATATTGTCACAGAACTGTCCAAACCGCGATGACGCGGGGGCGTACTCGCTCGACTGGACTTGTTCACGCAACGACGCCGTGTTGTCGATGATCAGCGGAAATCGGAGTCCGTGCGGTTCGATCTGCTGTCGCAGTTCATCGGCGGTGGTGGCCACAGGCACGCAGACGATGCCATCGATCTTGTCGAGGAACGGAGTAAACAGCCGCGGACCCAGGTCGATCATTTGATGATCATGGCCGTTCTCGTGATCAGTCGCATGTTCAAAGTGATTTGCCAGTGACTTTCCTGAGCCCGATGTCGCGAGTCCGGTAAATGAGCGGCCCTGAAACACCTTGAGCGGGTTCAGCTGATGACGCGGGTTGAAGATCGCGGGCACTGCCATCTGCAGCCGCAGTGTCTCTTCGCCGAATACCAGTGACATGTACTTGGACTTGTCGTTGCCGATTCCATGTTCACCCGACAGTGTGCCGCCGACTTGCACAACACGTTGCATCAGTCGTTTGCTGATCGCCTCAACTCGTTCCAGCTCGCCCGGCTTTCGTGAGTCGAACAGGAAGTTGGGATGCAGATTCCCGTCTCCGGCATGGAACACGTTGATGGCCGGAATTCCCGCTGCGTCGGCTTCGTCATAGACCAGTTGGAGCAGTTCGGCGAGGGCACTTTTGGGGATGACGGCGTCTTGCACAATGAGGTCGGGGCTGAGCTGTCCCATCAGCCCACCGGCCACCTTGCGGGCCTTCCACAACTTCTTTCGCTGCAGCTCGTCATCGCTGTACTCGACCTCCATTGCGCCAGCGTCTTTCATCAGCTGGGCGACCGATTCGACGCGGGCATCGACAAGAACGGCAGGGCCTTCGATCTCCGTCACGATGAGGAACGCATCCTTGGGGAGCCCGACAGCCATCGGGCTGTTCTCGACCATCGCCACGAATCGCGGGTCCATCAGCTCGATGGCGACGGGGAAGGACGGGTGCTTGACCAGTCCATGGACGGCGCGCTCCGCCGAATGGAGGTCGGGAAATGTCGCGCGGTAGGTCCACGCCTTCTCCGCACGAGGCAGCAGTCGCAGCCAGAAGCGTGTGAAGGCGCCGAGTGTTCCCTCGGACCCGACCATCAGCCGCTTCCAGTCGTCGTGCCAGTCTCCACGCCCCCCCGCCGGTCCCCCAAAGCGATGGACGCTGCCATCGAGCATCACGACTTCCAGCCCCAGCACATAGTTGCTGGTAACTCCATACCGGAAGCAATGGGCGCCCCCCGCATTCATCGCCACATTGCCGCCGAGTGTACACACTGGCCCACTCGAGGGATCGGGGGGATAGAACAGCCCATAAGGCTTGAGTGCCTCGTCGAGCTGGTTGAGAGTGACGCTGCATTCCACCTCGCACCAGTATCCGTCACGGTTGATCGACCGGACCTTGCGCAGAGAGGACGTGTGAATCACGATGCCGCCCTGGGCGGCCACAGGACCACCCGCCAGCGAAGTCCCGGCTCCCCGCATCGTTACCGGGACGTTGAAGCCGCGAGAGTCCCGCAACAGCTGGACCAGCTCATCGATGTCGGCGGGAATCGCGACCGCATCGGGACGGAATGTCTTGTAGCCCAGACCGTCCGTGTCGTAACCGGCGAGTTGAGCAGGCGCAGTGAGTACGCGACCTCGACGGATCGACCGCCTCAGCTGAGGCTCCAGGTCGAGTGGACTCATGGTGTTTCCTTTTTCGGAACGGCGAGCAAACTCGATCGAACGGGAAGAATGATGCGCGATGCCTGAAGTGGGGTATGGCGAACCGTTTCTCTGGACGGAACCTGGGTGTTGCCAAAGATCCCGCTCGCAGTGTTCGGATTGCGGTCAAACAGCGGGAAGTATGCCCCGCAGACATCCACCCGCAACGAATGGCCGACATCAAGTTGGGCGGCCATGGGGCCCAGGTCAACCGTGATGGGATAGACCGTGTCGGGGACGAGAAGTGTCGGCTCCAGTTCGGAATTGCGATAACGGCCTCGCAGGATTCCGACCGCCAGATTGTAGGCGGCGCCGTCGGGGTGAACATCGACTAACTTGACCACCCAGTCGGCATCGGGCGTGTCCGCCGAGACGTAGAGTTCTGCTTTTGCATTCCCCGCGAAAGTGAGCGGCTCTTTCAGTGGCTCGGACGTGTAGACCAGGACATCCTTGCGGTCTTCAATCACTCGCTGATCAAGTGGAGCGTATGTCGCCGCCTGGATCGGGCGGGCTTCCGTGACGACACATGCTGGAACTGGATCAATCGGATCAGCCGTGAAAATATCTTGCGGTTCGTCGGTCGTGGCCGCAGCTGTGGTCAACAGGCCGTCCCCGTTGCGAGTGTTGGCGTGGCCTGAAGAGTGCAGGTAGAACGCGGTTTCCTCAAAGCCCGCTGGTGGCCAGGTCTCCGCCTCGTACCATCGATTCTCTCCGAGAACAAAGTATCGCACTGGCACGAGGGGTTTCTCGGTGACATTCGGGTCTTGTTTCAGGTACCGGTCAAACCACTCCAGAGTGGCTCCTGCAGCATCCCACTGAGCTTCCGGACCAAAGTCGAGATCGCCGACCTTTCTCTGGCCGATTGTTCCGTGGTCCCACGGGCCGAGGATCAGCTGCTGGTTCTTTCGAGTCTCTGCGTCGACCGCAGTCTTGTTCATGATCGCGAAGTTATTCACCGACTCTCGCGAGAAAAAGTCGTAATACCCGACAACGTGCTGGATCGGCAGCTTGAGCCGGGGGAGTTCGTCGGTCACGTCGAGGGGCTTCCAATAGCGGTCGGGTGACGGGTGCGTGAGCATCTCCTCCAGCCAGGGAATCGGCCAGCCAATCTGATCGTCGGTTCCACTCAGCGGAAGATGCAGGAGGATCTGGTTCCAATTTGTGTTTGCGATCGCTCCGGCCGGTTTCGTCGAGTTCCCCGAGGCCCACGTTGAAATCAACGAGTGCCGGACTGCACCACCCAGGTAGAGGTTGCGATAGAAGCTGCTGAAGGTGGCTGTGGGAGTGATTGTGGTCAGTCCCTCGGGATGTTCGGCAGCCGCCAGCCACTGGGTGGCCCCGACGTACGAGGCTCCCCACATCCCGATGGGACCCGAACACCACGGCTGCTCGCCGATCCAGTCGATCATGTCGTGCCCATCCCATCCCTCGTGGCTATAGGGTGTGAATGATCCCTGGGATGCGAACTTGCCGCGGCAGTCCTGAACGACGGCGATGTAACCCGCAGCCGCGAATCGTTCCGCGACAGTACGGCCACCGGCTTTGTTATAGGGGGACCGCATCAACACGACGGGAGCCTTGTCGACCGTGGAGTCCCGGTAGATATCGGTCGCCAGCTTCACGCCATCTCGCATGGGGACCATGACCTGTGTGGCTGTGACTTCGGCCTGAACACGGGCTGGAAGGAGGGGCAGGCAGAGTGCGAATACGAGTAGTACTCGGACGCCGATCGGCTGTTGAGGAGTGAGCATGAGGCGAGGTTCGGAGAGGTGGGACATCCAGCGTGAGGAATCATCCGTTGGTCGACAACCGTGGATGCGGATTCTCTAGCGTCAACGATACACGGAAAGCGGGTTGGGATGTAGGGAGGACGACACGGTCGTTCAGCGTTTCGAAACGCCAAAGACCGCGATGCGTCTCATGATTGCGAGATCTTTCACTGTCATTCTCTCGGACTGACCTTTGACGAGGTACCGAGCCGCAGGACATCGCTCATGAAACGTTTGGTCGACTGGGCTTGTGTTCCCCGAGTCACGAGTGACACGAGTTTCAGCCTCGCAGGTGCCATCTCCTTCGACAGGGAATAATCGTACGGCACCGAATGCAGAGATACGTCAGCTCTTTGCGGAATGTGTCTCGCGGCAAAGAACGAACGCGACTGCTCATCCAGCGCGGGCTTCGATGAAACCCAGAGAGGATCGCGTAACGCGTTGGGTTAGGCCGAATGAGACACTGTCATCCGCGGCGGCGAAGCTCATCGACGCAGTGGTCGCGATGGGGCTACGTCTGGCTCGATCTCAACTGGCGTGGACGCTGGTCGTTGTTGTTTGCGTTTCGCTCATCTACTTTCGAGTGGCTCCCTACCTCGTCACTCAGGGGCAGGTGTACTCGACGCTGTACGAAACCCATTCAGAGATGATCAGGCTGCGGAGTCAGCCCCACAGCCAAGCGGAGTGGACCGCAATTCGGATACGTACCTGCGGCGAGCTAGCGGAACTGGTTCCCGTGCTGGAGCAGCAGGCTGTGACTGACGACAAGACGTCAATGTCTTTACTCTGGCTGGCCCGAGACTACTTACCCCGGGAACTGAATGATTCTCCGCCTGACGAATCTGTGAAAGAGAGCAAGGTGCAAGAGCATTTTCGAATCGTCCAGCAGGAGTTGATTATCCCAAGACGTTCGGTGAGTCATGGGAACTGGTGGATCAGAGCAATCGTCGGATTGGATGTCGTAGGGGGACTGGCCCTGCTCGCCTACTGGGTGAGAAAGTGATTGACTGCGTGACTTCCTGGATACACGCGAACTCGAGATCGCGAGGAATGTGTTACGGGTTGGCACACTGGCACGGCGCCGCAACACAATAGAGTGGAAGGTATCCCTGAAAGCGACTCAAATCCCCGAGCCGCCAACGAAATCTTCGCCGCGTAGCTTGGCCTGCGAGATGTTGCTGTCGGGGGGGCAGCTGCGTGTCAGCCAGACGTTTCCGCCGATCACAGACCCTTTGCCGATCGTGATGCGGCCGAGAATCGTGGCACCGGCGTAAATGATGACATCGCTTTCCACGATGGGGTGACGGGCGTTGCCTTTGGTCAGCGCACCGTTCTCATCGACGGGGAACGATTTGGCTCCGAGTGTCACACCGTGGTAGAGTCGGACTCGCTCGCCGATGATCGCTGTCTCGCCGATGACCACACCCGTTCCGTGGTCAATGAAAAAGCTGCGGCTGATGGTGGCTCCGGGATGGATGTCGATGCCCGTGCTGGAGTGGGCAATTTCCGCGATGATTCGTGCGACGAGGGTCACGCCCAGCTTATAAAGCTGGTGGGCGATGCGGTGGTGGATGATCGCGGTAATTCCAGGGTAACAGACGAGGACCTCGTCGACGCTGCGTGCGGCGGGATCTCCCTCGTAGGCGGACTGGAGATCGGTGTCGAGGATCTCGCGAATGGCGGGAAGAGTCCTAGAAAACTCTTGCACGATCTGGCTGGCCTGGTCGTGCAGTTCTGTTTCGCTGATGGATGCAGTGGCTGAGTTCATCGACACGAACCGCAGCTCTCGTTGAACCTGACGGACGAGTTCTCGCAGTGCCAGGTCGAGCGTGTGTCCGACAAAGTAATCGACGCTCTCCGGGGCGAGCTCGGGCGCGCCCAGTCGATTGGGAAAGAGTACGGCACTCAATTGCTCGATGACGTGAGCGAGTGCATCACGCGAGGGAAGCTTGACCGGCTTGGCGACCCTGAGACGCTTGACCAGTGAATCATCACGCAGGCGTTGCAGTTCGGAAACAATGCCTGCGATGTTCCAGGGGTCTGTGAAGGATCGAGCAGCTGAACTCGATGATTCATGGTGTGAACTCATGAGTGTATTTCCCAGGGTGATGACATGTGGGGTACGCGAGAGGAGCGGGCATCTGAGCTGTTGCTCGTTGTCCTCGGTGCATTCCAGGCTCCGCTCTAATGCATCGTAACTGAGATGACGCATCACTTCGTACTTAATCGTGATGGCCTGATGGAAAGAGTCAAGCAGGTCGTCGCGAGAATCTCGCGGGAGACGCATCCGGACTGCGGTCATCGTTGGCGTTTCGAGCAGCTGACTTTCGATGGTCGAGTCTGAGGCACGTAAAATGCGGTAGGCCTGTTTTCATTCGCTGCCCACTTTGCTGCGACTACTGGACCACTGATATCGTTTTCCTGCTGAGTCGATTGTGAGGGAGGGAGAAGGGGACGAGACCCTAGTGATGGTGAATTAGTGTGTCGGCACAGCTGGTGGAGCGGCATCGAGTTCCACATCGCGTGCTGGCCAGGCCCATTCGGTGAAACTCTGGATGACATAGAAGAACAGTGGTGTCAGGAAGATTCCGAATAAGGTGACGCCCAGCATACCGGCAAACACAGCAGTGCCGAGGGTGCGTCGCATTTCTGCACCGGCACCTTCACCGATCACCAGGGGGATGACGCCGAAAATGAATGCGAGCGAGGTCATGATGATCGGTCGCAGACGAAGGCGACAGGCTTCGAGGGTGGCCTCGCGGAGGTCGACTCCCGCGTTCCGGCGGGCACGGGCGAATTCGACGATGAGGATCGCGTTCTTGCAGGCGAGTCCCACCAGCACCACGAATCCGATCTGAGTAAAGATATTCACATCCATGTGGGCGAAGAGAACACCCGCAATCGAGCTGAGCAGGCACATCGGGACCACAAGGATCACTGCAAGGGGTAGTGACCAGCTTTCGTATTGTGCGGCCAAAACGAGGAACACCAGAATCACCGCGAGGATGAACGCGATCGAAGCGGTGTTCCCGGCCATCTGCTGCAGCAGGGCGAGTTCGGTCCACTCGGTCCGGAGCGAGGGGGTAAGTTCATTCTGCGCGATCGACTCAAAGGCGGCGAGTCCCTGGCCCGAACTGACGCCGGGGGCGACATCGAAGTTAATCGCAGCTGTGGGGTACAGGTTGTAACGAGTGATCAGAACAGGTCCGCGGACCTCCTCAATGCGGGCCACCGAAGCGAGTGGCACCATGCCGCCGTTGGAGCTGTGGACCTTCAGCCGCTTGAGGTCCTCCTGACGCATGCGGAACTCGGAGTCGGCCTGAACGTTGACCTGCCACGTGCGGCCGAAGCGGTTGAAGTCATTGACGTAGAGCGAGCCGAAATTCGTCTGGAGTGTGTCGAAGACCTCGGTCAGCGGCACGCCCATCTTGCGGGCCGACTCGCGATCGAGTTCGATCGACAGCCACGTGGAGTTGGCGCGGAAGCTCGTGAACATGCCGCGGAACTGGCCTGACTTCTCGGCCGCATCGATGATGCTTTGACTGGTTTGCTGGAGGACCATGGGACCGTTGTCTCCCCGGTCTTCAAGCATGATGCGGAAGCCTCCGGCAGTCCCCAAGCCATCAATCGGCGGAGCACCGACAACATCGATCAGTCCGTCCGAGACTTCGCTCAACAGCTTGCGTTCCAGTCGCGATGCGATCAGCTCACTGGTCAATCCGTGGGGTGAACGTTCCGGAAACGGATCGAGCATCACATACATCGATCCGAAGTTGGAAGCGTTCGCCTGCATCAGCAGCGACTGTCCGGTGATGGCCAGCGTATGTGCCACGCCGTCCAGCTCGCCGGAGATCCGCTCGATCTGCTGCATCACCCGCTCGGTTCGCTCCAGCGACG
>QWOR01000221.1 GCA_003669575.1 Planctomycetota bacterium
GAACTCTGCCCGTTCTCGTGGATCGAGACCATGAGTCAGATGGGCCAGATTCATCCGTTCTTTGAGTCCGCAGGGTTTCAAAAGATCGGCGTGATCTCGGTCGAGTCGGAATCGCGAGAAACCCATTCCCGCATCTTTGGAGGACGACGTCGTGGAACGCAAAACCTCATCACGGAAGAAACCTTCCTCAAAAGCCGCTACGCCGCGCCGGTCTACTACATCTTCGACAACCGGGCAGCCCAACCCACTCGAGACCAAATCGCAATCCGTCACGAAGAAACGCCGCCCGACGACCAAGCCGGTTGACGCCCAGCCACCCACTGAGCCGACCCCGTGTCTACTCACTACCACTGATGACACTCCCCAACTGACCCGAACTCAGCAAACCGAATACTTGCGTTTACTGACACTCGGAGCCTCCCCGGCAGCCGCCTGCCAGAAGGTCGGCGTTTCGATCACAGCTGTCCTCGTCACGATGGATCAGTCCGCCGCATTCCGCAAACGTATGGACCGCGTGCCCGATCTGTTGAGTCAGAATGTCGCCGCCTCCCTGTACCAGGCCGCCATGAAGGGCAGCGTGACCGCACAGACGTTCTATCTGAAGAACCTGCCGCCGCCCGAATGGGATGTCGGTGATGCAGAGCACGATTCGCCCGAGTCGAAAGAGTTCCAGAACCTCACGGTTGACCAGTTACAGGAACTCGACGCCGATGAGTCGGATCAGTTCGAAGACCTGGAATAAGACAGGCGTTCCTGTCTGTCCTCTGCAATCAACACAGAGGGTGATCTGAGATCGCGGCCAAGAGTCACGCTTCATGTCAAAACGATCTGGAAGGAATCGCTCGTTCCATCGCCATGAGCGATTGGCGATCCAAGCCAAACTCATTCATCGCAGACAGCGTCAGCAAGCACTGGCCATGAGCTCGCCACCACATTTTCGCCAACGGCTGGCACTCTCCCTCTCCCCAAAACGCTATCTGCGTTACGAAATTCAGGCTTGGCAGATCAATGACTTCCAGGCCCTCGATACTGCCTGGCTTCATCTGGCCGGCCGGGCGTCTGCGGTCACAACCGAGACCATTTCAGCCACGTCGCCTGTCCCCATCCGCCGGGCCTACATCGAACGCCCGCGAGGTCATTCCAAAACTTCGGACATGGCCATTCAGATCGCCTGGATCCTGCTCTCAGCCCGGACACCTGTGAACGGCGTGGCTGCTGCAGCCGACCGGGAACAGGCCGCTCTCCTGTTACGAGCGATCCAGAACCTCAAGCATGTCAACCCGACACTCTGTGGGGATCTGTCGTTCGTCGAGGGAGCCGTTCGCAATTCACGCACCGGCAGCCGCCTCGACTTGATCTCGTCCGATGTCGGATCGTCCTACGGGATCCTGCCCGATTTTGTCATCTGCGATGAACTGAGCCACTGGCCCGGTCCAGATCTTTGGTATTCACTGCTTTCCTCCGCCGCCAAAAAGCCCAGCTGCGTTCTAGCTGTCCTCACGAATGCTGGCGTCGGTCGAGGTTGGGCCTGGGACGTGCGGGAAAATGCCAGCCGGTCCCCCGACTGGTACTTCTCGTCACTGGATCGCCCCCTGGCACACTGGATCACGGAACAAAGTCTCGCTGAGCAGAAGGCGATGCTCCCCCCTGCGGTTTATGAACGGCTCTGGCTGAACCGCTGGCAACACTCCGATGGCGAGTTTGTGAGTCTGACCGAAGCGGAGGCCTGCATCGACCCCCAACTTGACCGAGTGAACTCCGGCCAGCCCGGCATCCAGTACATGGCTGCCATCGACTATGCTGAGAAGCACGACTTCACTGTGGGGGTGATCTGCCATCACGACGGTCAGCGAATCATCGTCGACCGCATGGATGTCGTACGCCCATCCCCACTCGACACGACTCCCACGGCGTGGGTCGAGGAATGGATCGAAATCGCAGCTTCTCGCTTCCCGTCGATTCGATTCGTCATCGACGAGTACCAGATGCTGTCTCTGATCCAGAAACTCGAAACCAATTACTCGATCAAGAGATTCCAATTTCTGGGAGGCAAAGGAAACCATGGGCTGGCGATCACCCTGCGGCAGTTGATCCTGCATCGCAAGGTGGCCTGGTACCCCGGATGCGGCGAATACTCGACGGAGCCAGACTCGTTGTGGAGCGTCGATCCTCTCGCCGCTCAGTGGGCCGAACGCGATGATCTGTCCACGGAATTGTCGAGCCTGCTCCTCCGGCAAAGCAGCTCCGGCCGTGTTCGTATCGACCACAAATCGGATGGCATTCACCATGACGACCGGTCATTCGCCCTGGGAGCAGCGTGCCTGGAACTGGTTGATGGGCCTGAGATCAGCAACCCTCATATTGAAGTGACTCAACCACGCCCGGATGGTGGTTTCGCCATATGGAACTTCTGACATCACAGTCGCTGCTCGATCAACCGCAGCCGCTCCCCAAAATCGTCCCGGCAGGCTGGCACCATTGCGTGGGTTTGAAGACACTCCACGACGAGACTCACTCGCCACCGAACACACACGCACTCTGGACCCCGTGATGAGCCACACTGCCGACGACATTCTGTCCCTGGTCAACGATGCCAAGGCGATCGAGCTGCTGACCAAACTCGTGGCCATCCCGGGCAAGAGCGGACAGGAGCAGGCCACCGCGACGCAGATCGAGACCATGCTCAAGACAGCGGGCGTCCCCGCGTCGGCGATCACCTATGACGATGCCCACAAGAAGAGCCAGTACGGCGGGCAGTGTGGCAATCTGATCGTCAAGTTGCCCGGGACACTCAAGGGGCCCCGCCGCATGTTGATGGCTCACATCGACACCGTCCCTCTGTGTGTCGGATGTGAACCGGAGGTACGAGGCGAGTACCTCGTCTCACGCCGGTCTGACACCGCCCTCGGTGGCGATGACCGGGGAGGTGCCGCGGTCGTCCTGTACACAGCTTTGACACTGCTGAAGCACAAACTGCCCCACCCTCCTCTGACTCTCTTCTGGCCCGTTCAAGAAGAGGTCGGTCTCGTCGGTTCGAGAAACGTCACTGCGTCGAAACTCGGCGGCCCGAAGCTCTGCTTTAACTGGGACGGGGGTGACGCTTCCGGAATGACCATCGGTGCGACTGGGGCCGATGATTTGTCCATCCGCATCAAGGGACTCGCCAGCCACGCGGGAGTTCACCCGGAACATGGGGTCAGCGCCATCGTCATCGCCGCCAAGGCGATTCAATCCCTCGATGAGAATGGCTGGCACGGGCTGGTCATCAAGGGACGCAAGAGTGGCACCAGCAACATCGGCATTGTGAATGGTGGTGACGCGACGAACGTCGTCCTCGACCACCTCAGCCTGCGAGGTGAAGCACGCAGCCATGACCCGGAATTCCGGGCTCGAATTGTGAGAGAGTTCGAGAGGGCCTTCCTGCTCGCGGCCAAATCCACGATGAACTCGGCCAAGGTCAAAGGCCAGGTCGAGTTCACAGCCACGATGAAGTACGAATCGTTCCGCCTGCCCGACGACTCCCCCGTCATCGCGGCGGCAGACAACGCCATTCAGCGGGTCGGACTTTCGCCAGTGACAAAGATCAGCAACGGCGGACTCGATGCCAACTGGCTGACCGCTCTCGGCTTCCCCACCGTCACGCTCGGCTGCGGTCAGGAGGAGATTCACACCGTCAAGGAACGGCTGCACCTGCCCAGCTACCTGAAAGCTGTTCGTATCGGTTTACTGCTCGCCACCGGCCACTGATCTCGCGACTGATTGAACCTCGATGCCGCGTCAGAACCTTGATTGCGGCGGGGTACGACCGTTTCTACTTCTGGGCTACGCCCTGAACCGCTGAGTGCCCGCCAGCTGGAGCCGCAGGTGCCGACGCCGATTCCGCAACATAGACAGCGGGTTCGATGGTCGTAGTCCCGATCGCCCCATAGTTGTGATACGCCGTCTGTACAATCTGCGGCTGGATCGGTGCAGGTGCCGCCAAGCGGGCGGAGGCCTCGGGGGACGGAGTGTTTCTCAGTTCTGACAGCCAGTGTGCGGCTTCCTTCAGCGATGGATCCTTACGGAGAGCCATCACCAGTTGTTCTTCCGCCTCACGCACTCGGCCCTCGTCCTTAAGAATTAGAGCGATGTTGTAGTGCCCCGCAGCCGCTCCGACGCTCTGAGTGAACTGCAACTGGGCGGCCTGAAGATTGCCTGTGTGAACGAGTGCGATCCCCAGCTGATGTCGAATCGACTTATCCTCTGGCAAACCAGTCGACGCCTTGGCGAGCGACTCCGCAGCTGCGGCCCACTCTTTCTTCTCCGACTGGCACTGTCCTAATCCGCTATAGGCCTGGGCCGAGGAACTGTCGACTTTCAAAGCTCGGCGAAATCCCTTTTCAGCAGCAGAAACATCCTTGGAAGCGAGTTCGACACGGGCATTGCCGAGAATCGCGTCGATGTTCTTGGAGTTCTCTTTCAGGACCTGTGTGTAGTTAATCTTGGCTTCTGCCAGGTTACCGGTTTCTTCCATCCACTGAGCATACTTGAGTTTTAACGTCACCGTATCGGTGACCTTCTTGGCGTTGAACTCTTCCTCGACGACCTCTTCAGGCTCCTTATAAACAGCCTTCGCATTCCCCATGGGATTCCAGAGAGAACGAACATCGTTGTTTGCAGCTTGTCGACCGTGGAGCGAGCACCCGGCACCACTCGACAGAATCGCAACCAGAATGATTGGCATTGGCCAAATTCTAGACATCTTGGCTGTCTCCCAGAGACCAGTACGCGTCTCTGGTGGAGATCAGGCCGCTCGACGCTCCCGATCCATACCCAGACGCTTCGCAGCGGATAAAAGCAGATCCGCCCGCGCCCGTACGGTCTCCTTCTGAATTCGGCAAATCGACTCGACTGCCTGTAACAGATTTTGCGGGTCGGAGCATTTGGGGGGATTTTGCGGGCTGTAACATTGAGTGAACAGCTCTTCGACCCCCGCCTCATCGACCTCAATGCGACTTCGACGACCTGCTTCGTAGAGCAGTGTCGCAAACCGATCTCGATCTGGCACAGGCAGATGCAACCGACACTTAATTCTGCGATCGACGGGAACTGGCAGCGCAGGAGCATCGTCCCCCGCCACAAGCACCAGCCAGGCATCGACCGGCAGATTCAGCCGTCGCCCCGATGGCAGTGTCAGGCTGTCGATCTTCTGCTCGAGCGGCAGCAGGAACCGATTCATCAGGTCAGCGAATGGTGCAACTTGCCGCCCCAGGTCGTCCACGACCAGCAATCCCCCATTGGCCAAAACCTGAAACGGTGCGACCAACGTGCCGCCAGCACTGGTGCTGCGAATCTCGAACGAGTCGCGAGACAACTCGGTCGAGACGGTAATCACAGGACGCCGTACACGACGCCAGCGAGCATCCATCGTTGGAGCCCAATCGGTCGTATCCAGCGGAGACATCTCATCGAGAGGCCGATGGACCGATGGGTCAAACACCCGCAAGAATCCCTCGTCCACCCACAGGGCATACGGGACATAAACCTCTTCCGACGACTGCTCGATCAACTGGCCCAGACGGCTGGCCAATAGCGTTTTGCCGTTGCCCGATTGACCGGTCAGCAGAAGTGAACCTCCCGCCCCTAATGCCAGCTGGAGATCGGTCAGCGTCGACTCATCGAGTGAGACCCCCGTCATAGCGGAATACAACTCTTCCTGGGAGATCCCCGTCCCGTCGAGCTGTTGCTTCCTGCACTGCTCGACGTAGTCGGCAATACAGACCGGCGCGGGACCGAGATATCGTGAGACAGAAAACGCATCACACGCCCGGTTACGTCCCGATGCCGTCAGTGCCAGGTGGGCCTGCGGTTCGCCAGCGGGAGTCCCCACTCCGCTCAATCCACGGGCTGGCTCCACAAACTCCTGCGACTGCAATGTGGCGACCAGGTCTGACATGACGGAAACTGGTAAACGCATCTCTCTCGACAAAACATCGAGCGGCGCTGACCCGCGCGGGTGCAGGTGCTTGAGGACCAGGTCCTCCAGAACCCTTTGAGGAATCCCGCAGGCTGCCACATCAACAGGGCACGCGGGGACACATGTCGAGGAGAGTTCATATTCCGACATGGCCATTCGGGACATCGCTGGTCCCGCCTCCTGCTCCGCTCACGGATTCAACCCATCGCTACGCCCACATGTGTGGGAAAAAACTCATCCAGGAGGAGGGCCAGGTGGGCCGTCCTCCTGGACAGGATCGCCCCCGGATTAATCTGCCTTCGATGCGGGTGAGGTGTATTCGATCTTTGGTGGCACGCGCAGAGACTGTTGCTGTTCAAAGATCCAACTGACTTCCTCAGCTGGTCGTCCCGCAGCATGGGTCATCCGCAGAGCCACGGGAGAAACCGCATCCGGGCCCGCCAGATTCGCAGCGGCCAGCTGAACGGCCGCGACTCGCGACTGATTCACCGTCGCGTCGTTGACGGACTGGACATACAACTGCCGTGACTCCGCCGGAGCACTCTGCAGGATCCACTGCAAATGATGCTCGCCTGAGGTGTTCAAAGTGTTGGTGTCGGGATTGAAATGGTAGTCGTACAACGTCGTGGCCATCTGCCAGCCGTTGTCGATTTGAGCTTTCCAGACCCCGCGAACAGCAACCCGGTCATCACAGACGTAGGGAAGTGGCCAGTACTTCTGCGCGTGGTACTTATGAATCCACAACTGCTTGGGACCGGTTGGACGCGGCCGCATTGGCCAGACTTTGCCATACTTGTAGACCTGGCGTTCGCCAATCGGGTCAGAAGCACGCAAGGCGTACCACTCATCAGTTCCACGACGTGGGCCTTCATCCGCCGAGAAGGGCCATCCCGCCTGAATCGAGCCCGCAGAAAGACAAGCCACAGCTGCCAGCGCAGCCAATTTTTTGCGTACCACGTTCGTTCCCCCCGGAACTGAGTCGCCAGATGCCGTCCTGCTTCCGGTCGATCAAACAACGATCCCCGAAAGAGTTCGAACTGGACTCATTCACCACCAATCATCGGCAATCGACCCTGCGGATATTGACGGGAAGTCCTGAAATACCGGATGTAGGGAATTTGACTTCCCACAGTTCGTGCGGCCAAAAGCGGTCCATCCATTATCAGGATCCCGGCTCGATCGGTCCTGAGTCGTCAGATAACTCACGCGGAACGACTCGCCGGCTGATCACTCAGGTCTTTGAATAAGGCAAACCAACTGCGAGAACCGCAAGACACACATATCCGAACGTATTCCCAGTCCCAACAACATCAGTTCGCTGATGGCAGCTTTGGAAATCGTGACTTTGAGAATCAGTGATCAACTTACGGCGATGCATCGGGCCAGTGTCCGCCAAACAACACTATTGTCATTTTGAATACAAGAGACACTGCCATCATTCATACTCGACGAACGGCATCTCTCAGGTAGAATCGGGTTGTTGTTGATTCGTAACGCAAGCCGGTTCAAGCACCTCGACCGGCCGAAGGCTCCGCGCCACATCCGAAAGTTTTGTTCGATGACTCTGGAAAGGTCGCTCGGTTTTCGCAATTCACAAAGCTCTCTCGACGCGAACGCCTGGAAAAGCCTCAAGCGTCATGCCAA
>QWOR01000043.1 GCA_003669575.1 Planctomycetota bacterium
CACTACTCCAATGGAGCCCATCTGCTCAAGCTGCCCCAGGAGCGAGGAACTGTACTGTCCTCGTATTTCACGAAAGCCTATTTCATCGACGGCGTGATCCTGGAGAACGGCTCCGGGGATTCATACCGCTGGAAAAACATGACTGAATCCGAAACATCCCCCAACATGGCTGAGCTCAAACAAGTCATGGCTGAGGAACAGCAGTTCCTTCGCTGAGGTCGGGGTCGGAACTCACGCGGTCCACTATCGCGATTCTGCGACGTGGTGCCACAAGTCCAATCAGACTCAAGATGAAATAAACCGGGTCGACCAGATAGTCCCAGACATTCTGCGACTCCATACATTCCATGCGCCAGGCAACACCGGTCACGAGCAACACCCAGCCAAACGCGTTTCCACGCCACAGTAACATCACCGCGAGACCGCCAACGACCAGTTCGATACCGGGCCAGTGCCAGCCCAGGCCATAAGGGTCAAATGCGCCAAATCCAGCTGCCATCGGGTATAGAATCACACCCGCTGAGGCACCGAACCACAGGCCAGCTCGCAGTGCCCGCTCATCAAGCCATCGCCGACCGCAAAACGGGGACAGCGACGCATTCAACAGAATTGCCACGAGCGGGATGCTGAGGTTGGAGTTGAACCCATGCAGCCAGCGGGCAATCGGCAGGCCCGCGACCGGGATCCAAGCCACCACGCCGACCAGCAGCGGCAACCAGCGCGGCCCGCGATCGCCGAACAGGACCTGCAAACCACGGGCCATCGCCGCCAGGACCGCAGCCCAGGCGAGCAGGGGATAATACCACTCAATCACAACAGGCCCCCATTGCTCGCGAGCGGCGGATTGCTCAGCTGTTGCGCGACCCAGGCCTCGTTAAAGGCGACATGGCGGACCTTCTTCATCTTCCAGGAGTAGACCAGATGAATCACACCATCTGATGACTGAGTCAGGTAGGGATAGGCAAAGAACTCTTTGGCCACCCGATCAAGCACACTAATCCGTTGCCAGTCGCGGATCCCATCGGCCGAGACCGCCAGCGTCATGTCCTCCCGATTCTCTGTCGAATCGTTGAAGGCCATCAGCACCGACCCATTCGAGAGGCGTACAGCGGCCATACTGGAGTTGGGGTTGGGCAAGCTCAACGATTGAGGGCTGGTCCAGGTCAGGCCAGCGTCTTGAGTCTCCTGATAGCTGATTCGGCGAGCGGAGGTCAGGTTCCGCAGGTAGGCAATCGCATGCTGCGGTCCCATCGGCACAATGACCGGCTGGATAAATGAATGTCCCCCGGCCATCCGCGTCTTCGTGGCCGACAGACGATCACCCTGCGGCCGCAGCCACAGCATCTCGGGAAACTGTCCCACAAACTCATGGTAAATCGGCAGACCGATCTCACCCGACGTGAGGCGTACCGGAGCAGCGCGAACCAGCTCACTGATGTTGAAGCACGGAGACAACGAGAGGCGATGACTCTGCTGCCAGGTAACTCCCTGATCCAGAGAGCAACGGGCGTTCAAGGAACTCCCGGACCAGCCTCCTACGGCGATCGAAACGTAAATCAGCCAGAGTCGTTGCTCCGCATCGGTGAACAGCAGGGCATTCCCGACCTTGCGGATATAACGATCCAGTTCCTCGGTCGCGATGGCCCGGTCCATGATGACTCGGGGGACACTCCAGGAAGTCACCTGACTCGGAGTCTCCGCTGGCGACGCTGTCGCGATCTTCGCCGTCTGGCTCAGATCCGAGAGCCACACACCAACATCCTTTGCGCCCTCACGTGTGCCCGCATACCACGCACACGCCAATGAGCCAGGGCTCACCTCGCAGAGCGATGGACAATGGACATACCCTACTTCCGTTTCGTGCTCGATAAAACGGTCTTGAAACAGGGGTTCGTCTGGCCCACCAGTGTCAGGCGGAAGAGCGGCCAGCTGGAACGAGGCTTCACCAGGATGGACCTCTTCATCCTCGCGTGGCCAGCACCAGAGAGTCGACGCGACAGCGGTTAAGAGAGTACGCCGGGTGAGCGAGGTCATTCTGTTCTCAGTGAAATGCGCCGTTCGCTCCACTCCATATTTCCAAGACTAGGACCTGAGTTTACTGAGAGCCTACTCCTGCGAAAAGGCTCTCAGCCACCGCGTCAAAACGATCAGCATCACACGATTTCAAGGCTCAGCGGGGAACGAGCGCCCCCGGCACCAGACCCACACGATGATCCTTCATCCCTCGGCGATAGGGCTGCGCATCGGTGAATGTCGACCAGGTCGGCTGCTGGCCTTCCCACTCGTAGCCGACGATGTACCCGTCAGGATGCTTTTCCTGCCAGGCCTGCAACTGCTCGATGGAGTCCAGAACCTCAAACGGCTTGGTGAGCCGGCCAGGGAAGTGGTACTGCCCGGCATACACCCCTTGATGGGCGATGGGACGGCCCGCTTTCTCAATCTCGCTCAATCGCTGCGAAATCTGATCGACGCTGCAGGTGCTGAAGTATTTGTCCTGCAGGGAGAAGTGCATCGCGGCGACATTGCAACACGCTGCCACGGCGACCCATTGCACGGCACTCGACACCGCACGTTCTTTCGCCCACAGAATCGCCACACCGCCCAGCAGAATCACGAGACCCCACTGCGGCGCAAAAGGTAAGGAGGTGACATACTCACTGGGGATCGGCAGCAATCGATATGTGCTCAACAGAGCCCCCAGCATGACCGATCCCCATCCCATGACAGCAACTTCCCACCGGGACGTGACTCGCACCTCAGCGACGACACGTCCCATCAGCAGAGCGATCGCAGGAAACGCCGGGAGGATGTAGTGAATCTGCTTACCACTCACGAATGACAGGATGAGCAGCGTGGCCCCGGCCCAGATCAAACAGAGTCGCACTCCGGAATCGACCGTCAGTCCCCGGAGAGACTTCCAGAATGTGCCCCACATCGCCCATGGCAGGAGCAGGAACGGCAGAATGGGTAGATACCACCAGAATGGTCGGCGGTGATCAAACGCGTTTACCATTCGTCCAGCTGTTTGTTTCCAGAGAATGGCTTCCCGATACTCTTCACCTCCGAAGATGATGGCGGGCAGCACCCAGCAGGCAGCAACCGCGAGCCCCGTCGCAAACGCCATCGCAACACCGGCGTACCAGCGACCGATCCGCACTTCGGGGCTGCGTTGCTGCCACAGCGGTGCCAGTAACAGGACGGGCAGAGTGTGCACCAGAATGACTGGCCCCTTCGCCAGAATGCCCAGCCCGAGCCCCAGACCAGCCACCAGCCAGCCCCGCGTTTGTTGTCCGCGGTACGACATGACCGCACCGGACATGGTGATCAATGTCGAGAACGTGACGAGAGTGTCGAACATCGTCAGAGTCGAAAAGATCGACCAGAGCGCCATCGAGGCCAGTATCAGCGGTGCCAGCGCGGCGGTCCGGGGAGAGTCGGGCCAGAGGGCCTGAGCCAGCTTCCGGGTCCACCAGATCGAAAGCAAACCGACGAATGGAGCGACGGCCCGCCCGACCCAGTCGCTGATACCAAACAGCGTCCAGGCAATATTCACCAGCCAGAACAAGAGCGGTGGTTTGTGGCTGTAGACCTCACCGTTGAGATGCGGCACGATGTAATCACCGCCGTTACGCATTTCCCAGGCAACGGTGAGATATCTGGTTTCATCGATCGTCATCAGCGGGCGGGTATACAAACCCACTGCCATCAGACAGACACCCAATCCGATTGCCACCCAGAGTAAGTGCGTTCCGCGTTCATTGTTCTGGGGTGCTGTCATGACCGAAGCTGCCTTGCGCGGAGGTTTGGATCTGAGCCACCTCGCGGCGGACCAGCATCAGATTGCGAACATAGACGAACATGCCAGACAGCTGGCCAAAGATGAACACCGGATCCCGGCGATGAATCGCATAGGTGAGCAGGATCAGCCCCCCCGCCAGACTCAAATACCAGAATGCCACCGGGACCACGCTCCGGCCCGCTGACTCACTGCAAATCCACTGAACCAGGAATCGCCCGGTAAATGCGAGCTGTCCAATGATTCCGATTCCAATCCAGAGACTCTCGACAGACATGTTTTCGCTTCCCTGACGAACCACTGCGGATGGAATTTACGCTGCCTTGCGAATCCGCCCCGGCTGATCAGCAGCGGGTGCGTGGAGTGCATGATTGAGAATGTGTGTCTCGTCGGTCACTTGATGCAGCCGAGGCAGAGCAGTGAGTTCCTGCGAAACAGCCACGCGCGAACGATGAATCAGCCACATCACGCCACACAAATCGACGATTCCCTGAGTCATGCGTCCCAGAGTGCCGTAGTGTGAACGACCGCGGTCACGTTCCCTGTGATGGACCGGAACTGACTGGACGCTGCCGCCTGCTCTCAGAACGAGTGCGGGCAGGAACCGGTGCATGTGATTGAAGTAAGGAAGGTGCAGAAATGTCTCGCGGAAGAAGACCTTCGATCCACATCCCGAATCAGGAGTATCATCCCGCAGCATCGCCATGCGGACGCGGTTGGCGATTCGAGAACAGAATTTCCGCCACGCGGTATCGTTTCGCTTCTGACGATGACCGGCAATCAGCTGGACGTTGCGGGTCGCGTGACCGCTCTTAAGTGCGGCCACCATCTCGGGAATGTCTTGAGGATCGTTCTGGCCATCCCCATCGAGCGTCGCGACGATTTCGCTGCGTGTGGCCCACACTCCCGTCACGACAGATGTGCTTTGCCCGCAACATCTCTCATGCTGCAGCACGCGCAGCCTGGGGTTGCGTCGTTGGATATCTCGCAAAATCGAAGGGGTTTCGTCTGTGCTGCCGTCATCCACCACCACGATTTCAAAGTTGAGGCGACCGGTCAGCGCATCATCGATCTCGGTCAGGAGACGCTCAATATTCCCCGCTTCGTTGTTCACGGGGATTACGACTGACACATCCATGTTTCTCTCCAACTGAATCAGGTCTCGTGCCTCCTCCTGAGACACACCCGACTCGGGGCGGGATTCTTTCGTGATTCACGCAAACGAGTCAATACCGATTATCATTTAGTCACCATATACCCTTATCCCACAATACGATACGCGCACAAAATATTAAGTATCCATTCAGAAACGATTCCAATGTGTACGAATGTGTCATCGTCATGGCTACCAGTCTCACTCCCTGGCTTAAGGAATATCTGATCGGAGACTGCCTTGGTGGCTCACTGAGCTGCGGCGGGGGTTCCACTTCTGGTCGATGAAACGGGTCCTCACCCAGCAATCAGTCTAAGTCCCAAAACGAAAACAGCCCGCACCCTCCCCAAGGTACGAGCCGTTTCGATTGATCGTGACCGGATCCCTTTTCAGGGGGACCGGTCCGGGTTATCGCCCCCGGAATGTTGAGGTCCATCAGAGCTGACCTCATGCAGCGCGACTTTGATCGCTCACGCTGCCGTCTCGTCACGCGGATTGATCGTCGCGACAAGTCTCATGATCGAACACTCCAGACACAGCCCTGATGCCCCCATCGGCTGTGCCAGAGTTCGACATCTGATCAGCTAGAATACATCCAGAGCAAAGTGGTGTCCCTTATGGTAGGGATGCTTGCTGGGATAAAAATTGTGCCAGTCCTTGTTGTAGACCGGAATCTGCCGCGATCCCGGATATCGGTAATACATGTGGTCGTAGGTGACCGGTGCCTGCATGTTGTGTGGATAGTAAACATACGGGTAGTGGTAGAAACGACCCCAGTTGGACGGCTGTCCGGGAGGCGCGGCCTCGACCTGAGGAGCTGCTGAGCTCAACATGAATCCGCCAATCAGCAGTCCCATCGCGGACCACAAGACACGCTTCCGCATGACAAAGTCTCCCTTCCCGAACACGACGAGACCGACCTCCTGCCCGATCGGGCCAGAGTGGTTTTCTCGCTGAAAGGAACGGACTGAATTCAGCTCCCAGGGAGGGAGGCGATTTCTGCCGTTCCGTCGATCACACCTCCGCCCCACTTCCCCAAGCGTCCGGCTGTGTGATGTCCCTAACTAAATCGGCGAAACGGCGACGCTACGTCAGGCTTTTTCGACAAAATCGTCACAATCCCCACGGAGCGAACTTTGCCCGGTCCTCAAACTCACCGCAGCCACTTGATCTCGAATAAAAATAACGCCCTCACACCGCGCAAAAATCCTGAATTCCAGCGATCTACTGACAACGGATCACGGAAGGCTTCCCGCACTCTCAAGCAATCAGCTCGCGAATCGGCCGAGCTTCCTCGGGCAGAATCGCCGTCGGGCGATCGTTCTGGTCGAGGACAAACTGATGGGGGTCGATTCCCAGGTTGTCATAAATCGTGGCCAGGACATCGCGATAATGCACGGGACGGTTCGCAGCATAAGCCCCGGAGGCGTCGGTCGAACCGATGACCTGTCCCATCTTGAAACCACCGCCAGCAATCAACGCGGTCTGGACCGGAGCCCAATGATCGCGGCCAGCATCCTTGTTGATCTTGGGAGTCCGGCCAAACTCACCCCACACGACAACGAGCACATCCTTGTCGAGGCCGCGGGCCGACAGATCCTCAATCAACGCCGAGATCCCCGTGTCGAACGTCGGCAGGTGGGCACGCAGGTGACCGAAGTTATTCCCGTGCGTATCCCAGAATCCGTAAGCCACAGTGACCGCACGCACTCCCGATTCCACGAGACGGCGAGCCATCAACAGCTGATCATTCCACAACGGTCCGCCATCACCCAGATGCGTCGACGATCCGCGCCCATAGCGTTCGCGAACTTTCGGGTCTTCCCTCTCCACATCGAGGGCCTCGACCAGCTTCGATGAGTTCAGCACATCGAATGCCCGGTGGTAGTTCTGGTTCATCGCGACCACTCCACCAGCCGCCTGTCGATAGCTGTCCAATTGCTCCAGGAGATTGCGACGACGCTGGAATTGGGCCGCTTCAATATACCTCAGCCGCATGCTGGCGATGTCTTCTCCATCGGCCTTCACCGGGTTGTATGCACTTCCCAGTACCCCGGCGTTGGGGCTGTTGTAGGGCCGATGTTGCATCGTCGGAAAGAGGTCGATAAACGGCGGTGTCAGCGGATCAGTGCCCCCCTGAACGCGCGAGATCCACGACCCGAAGCTCGGGCGGCCATCTCGCTTGGTCTCACCCATCGTGTAACCAGTCACACTTTGGAAGCTCGAGTGCTCATCCCGCTGCCCCATGACCGATCGGACCAGCGCGTACTTGTCAGCGCACTGCGCCAGCCTGGGGAGCAGCTCGCTGATCTGAATTCCTGGAACATTCGTATCGATCGGGCTCAGCTCACCGCGGATCTCTTTGGGTGCATCGGGCTTCAGATCAAATGTGTCCTGGTGCGGCAAACCACCCGACAGGTAGACCATGATCACCGACTTCCAGGGGAGCTTATGCCCCTGAACAGCTGCGGCGGCTTCAGCCCTGGCGATATCTGCAGCTGCGAAACCACCTGCACACGCCAGCCCTCCGACCTGAAGGAACGACCGCCGGGTGACTCCGTCGCAATAGCGAAAGCTGGAACCGGGAAGTGTGAACATAGGGAGGGCCCGAAGTGGCGATTCGGCAGGATATTTGGGGCAG
>QWOR01000065.1 GCA_003669575.1 Planctomycetota bacterium
CCCAGCGACACGACGCAAGGAAACAGCAGTGCATGACCAAACCCGATGCACAACGCGGGCCCGATGAACTGGGCCTCGGACTGGACAAAGATCAGCCATGCATGACCGATCGCATGCCCCACCAGCCCGAGCAAAATCATCGACCGGCGGCCCATTGTCCGGCTCCAGGTCCGGGTCAACAGTCGTACCGAAAATGCCGCCACCGCGTACCCGGTGAAAAAGTATCGAACCCCGTCGAGGTGACGCTCCGTCGCCAGCCGGGTCAGAAACACCATCGTCACCGAGAACCCCAGCCCCATCATCAGTGAGACCAGCACTACCGGCCCCGGCCAGTAACGACGCACCAGGACATGCGCCGGTGGAGTCACCTCGGGGCGAACATGCATATCGGTATGCGTCAGTAACAGCACAAAGATGATGTAGAGAATGCCAAAGCCAATGGTCCCGGCAAACAACGTCTCAAACAGTTCCGGCCCCGAGAACCGGTCGAACAGTAAATCGACCAGCTGGGCTCCGACGATCATCCCGACAAACCCGCTCGACCCCAGGCTGCCGATGGCCTCCGTCCGCCGGTGCGGGGGAACCCTGAGCTGGATATGCAGGTTGGAGCAGACAAACATCGCGGAGATGCCAATCTGATACGCGGCCCGGGCGAGGTAGATCTGCGTACCGAGCGCATGAGTACTCCAGAGTCCAGCACAACCCACCAGAAACAGAGCCGAACCGACCAGCCACAGCTTGCGGACTCCGAACCGATCGATCGCCTGCCCCAGCCAGAATCGCGAGATCAGCGAACCCGCGAGTGCCAGGCCGACAATCCACCCGGTATCAGTCTTTGTACCCTTCAGCAGATCGACGAATTCCGCAAACCGGAATGTCATCGTGTTGGCAGCCACGAGCGACATGTTGGCCCCATAGGCCAACCAGAACGAGCGATTGTAGATCGCTGCGGACTCAGACTCGTAGACATCGGGAGAAGTGGACATGCCGAAACAGATCGGAACGTAAGAGAGCTCGGGTGGGCATCTGACGACGAACTGTAGCAGGTTCGCTGTCAGGGTTTTACCGTGAATGATTTGCAGCTGTCAGATGAACAGAAACCCGAGAAATCGAACTTGCCGGACCAACGCCAGGCGTCCCCCCGATGGTACTGTACCTCGTGAGCATTCGTCGGACTCGCGGATATGAGTACACGCTTTCTTAACGAGAAGTCTCCTCGCAAATGGACGCCCATTCACGACAGAGTCACATCTACCGCTCGCTGACTCGTTGTCCCCACTCTTACGCTCGCCCCTCCCCCCCTCTCAAATCCCCCACGATTCGACTCCGCCCCGCCACTCCTCTACACTCCCTGCATCATGAAGATTGGACTGTTCATTCCCTGTTACATCGACCAGTTCTTCCCCGATGTCGGCATGGCGACTGTGGAACTCCTGGAGCAGTGCGGCTGCACCGTGGAGTTCCCCGACGGCCAGAGCTGTTGTGGCCAGCCCATGGCCAACACCGGCTGCTGGGAAGATGCCCGCCCACTGGCGGAGTCATTCCTGAAAATCTACGCCCCCTATGATTACGTGGTCTGCCCCAGTGGCAGCTGCACGGCGATGGTGACACACCATTATGATCATTTCCTGGAGGGGCATCCGGGGTTCGCGGAGTTGAAGGCGAAGACCTTCGAACTGTGCCAGTTCCTCACCGATGTGGTGAAGCTCGACAAGCTGAAAGTGAAGTTCCCTCACCGCGTCGGCCTGCACAACAGCTGTCATGGGTTGCGGGAACTCGGACTGGGACGCCCATCGGAGCGGATGGTGCCCGACTTCAACAAGGCCCGCCAGCTGCTGCAGCTCGTGGAAGGAATCCAGTTGGTCGAGTTGCAGAGAGTTGATGAGTGCTGCGGGTTCGGCGGAACTTTCGCGATCGCCGAGGAAGCGGTGTCGTGCATGATGGGCAATGACCGCATCCACGACCACGAACAGGCTGGAGCGGAAGTCATTGCAGCTGGCGACATGTCGTGCCTGATGCACATGCAGGGTCTAATCAGCCGCCAGAAGAAGCCAATCCGCACGATGCACATCGCTCAGATCCTCGCAGGACGACCACTGCCCAAGTAGAGCTTCGTGGCGAGCGTGTCCCCACCGCCCAGTCGCTCTCACGCTCCATCGTCATGAGCTTCAACCATGTTAAAACATCAGCAAGCGTGTCCGGCAGTCTCTGATTGAGCATGAACCATGGATGAGTTCCTGATTGCATTGCTGGCAGCTGCTGGCGCGACACTCACGGGCCGATCATTGCTGTTTCTCTTCGATCGAGTCTTCGGGACGCGTGGGACGCGCCGCCCTGTTGCGGAAGTCTGGGGCACGTCGATCCTGCTGGGCGTGTCGTTTACTGCTTCCTCGGCTTTCGTCTGGTCCGATATGGGACAGGAGCTGGGGCCAAGCTACTCGTGGAGACAAGTCATTATCGGTGGGTTGCTGGGAATCCTGGCGGAATTCAGATCCCGGCGACTGGTAGCGAACGCTCCCCCGCTGCCCGCTGCTGCCTTGTCTCCCAGGCAGAGTCAAATCATCTGGACATGCCGCGTCATCGTGTGTGTCTCGGTGTTGGGTGCGACCGTACTCACTCTACGCAATACCGCACCCGCAGCGGGCGAGCGGCAGGCCATTGAGGAAAAGGCCCACGTTCTGTTCGAAACCCATACGGTTTTCACCCCGGCACTGGTTCACCCTGAAATGGTTAACTCCAACACGCGTGACCCGTTGATGCTCCCGCTATTTGAGCGGCATGTTTATGCACTCCTGGGACGGGCAAGCCAGCCTTGGGCGAGAATCTGGTCGCCACTGACATACGCGGGACTATTGCTCAGCTTCATCGGCATTGTGGAACGACGTGTCCATCCGACCTGGGCGTGGGGGAGTGCGATCGGGATGCTTCTGCTCCTGCTATTCGACATTGGAAATATTGAAATCTCCTCGGCAATGCCCACAATCGCGGTGGCTTGCTTTCATGGAGCAGCGGTCCTCTACCTGTGGGATGCGTGGCAAAACGCCCCGGGTCGCGAGCGAGTTCGCGGAATCCTGCTGGCATCGGCGATGGCCTCCAGCGCCCTCTTTACCAGGAACGATGGCGCCTCACTGTTCCTCATCGACTGCCTGAGTTGGGGCTTGGCTGTCTTACTGGGTGGATCTGGAGTCGCAAACGCTGACTCCACAGAGACAACTCGGTTATCCCGGGGACGCAACCTGCTGGCGATCGTTTTCTTCGTCCTGTTCGCAGCATTCATGGTCAACCCCTGGATGCGATATCGAGCGGCATTACCGCCCCTTCCTCAAGCAGCGGTTCATTCAGCTCCGACATGGCTGGCACCGACAATCATGTCCCTGTCTCTTCTCGTGTATAGCTGTGCGCTTTCAACTGGATTTCAAAAGTCCTTTTCAAGCACCCTTCAACAGTTCAAAAGAAGCGACGTTCAATTCCTGACCATTCATATTCTGCTTTCGCTCGCCCTGTACTATTTCCTGAAAACAGGCACGTTTGGGACATTTTCAGAATCGTTAGGCCGCATTGATCGATACTCATACTTCCCACTCACTTCAGTATGCATTTTACAGTTTGTTGCCATCAACAGACTGGCACACATCAACACATCTGTTGCCGGAAAAGACAAAGCCATCGAATAACGAATATTTCAAAGCCACCAAACAGACTCTATTTCCGTTTCGTTGGAAGTGCAGGCGCAAGCTTCAGTGGAGAAGAAGTCAAACGTGCCAGCAGTGAAGTCAGCCTCGCGATGAACTCGGCAGATGTTCCGACCTCGCGCAGGACTTCACACCGCCCAGCGATGACTTCGTCGTTCAAATGACGAAGGTCCGCGGCGACCAGCCCGAGAAACGCCTCCACTTCGGTCGGACTCAAATCTCGTCGCTCCAAGTTGGTCACGTCTTCGTGTCGCACGCGGGTCAGCTGGGCGAGCGTGCCTCCCTGCGTGCGGTATAACTGTCCACCTCGCACCGCCCGTCGCAACTGGGCGTCGGAATCGAAGCGGCACATCGGCTCGGGGCCGAAATAAAACGACCAATGCCCCAAATCGTTACAACCGATGGTAACGGGATGATCGATACCGGGGACTTTCAGTTCGATCCGCTCTCGGAGATTGACTGCTTCCGCCATCAAATCTTCACGATCCGCTTCAATCCGAGTCCTCGTCATAGAAGTCGCCTCAGTACAGAATTGCGGTTCGTCTCCCTCAAGATTCTACGTTTGTGGCTTCCGGTTTGGTAAGCTAATTGCTGAGCGCGACAATTCTTGATACGGCGAGATCATCTGGCTGGCAAGGAAAATCGTGGACTGGTGTACTATCAGTCTTGCCCGTTGAACATCATCTCCCTTCCCCGGGATTGTATGTATGTCGGTTTCCACGCTTCCTCCGTATCACCCGATGTCGTCAGGCGAAATCCGTCTGCCCGACCTCGACCGATATCAGGAAGTCGAACGCAAGCACAAACTACTGGCCGAATACCTTCAGCTCAAACAACTCGACGCTCTGGTACTCGAACGCCCTGAGAACTTTGCCTGGCTCACCCACGGCGGAAACTGTCTGAGGTTTGGAACCAGCGAAACCACAGCCACCCTGTTCATTACACGCGACGCCCGTGTGGTTCTGTGTAACGTCGTCGACAGCGGGCAATTGTTCGACCGGGAAGTTCCAGGACTGGGATTTCAGGTCAAAGAACGCCCGTGGACTGAGCATCGCGACGTGCTCATTGCCGATCTCGCCAGAGGTCGGAACGTCGGGAGCGATACAGGCATTCTCGGGCTTCCCAACCTGGCGCATGAACTGGCTGACTTTCGCCGGACCGTCACGGCGAAGGAGGCAACTCAGCTGCGAGCGCTGGGACGCTGGGTTTCGCACGCCATCGAGGCCGCCGCCCGCAACCTGAAGCGGGGACTGAGCGAAGCGGAGATCGCCGGAGAAATCTCCCACCGCCTGATCAAGCATCAAATTACGCCCGTGCGTATCCAGGTTCAGGCCGACGGACAGGGGGCTCGCTACCGCCACTGGGCCTATGGGATGGACAAGGTTGAACGTCACTGCGTGATCTCAGCGGTCGGAAGGATGGCTGGCCTGCACGCCGGTTGCACGCGAACCGTCTGCTTTGGTACTCCCCCCAAAGACTTGATCGATACGCACCAGGTCGCCACGCTGCTGCAAGCCACGGGAATGTATTTTTCCCAGGCGGGGTGGGAAGTCACGGAAACCTGGAAACGTCTCCAGCGCATCTATGAAAAATTCGGCGTCCCTGATGAGTGGCGACTGGCCGAGCAAGCCGAAACGATGGGATACGACTTAAGCGGCATGTCTGTCATGCCGAGTACCAATGCGAAGTTCAGCGATGGGCAGGTAGTCCACTGGCACCCCAGCGTCCGCTTCGCTGCCACGGGTGACACGATCCTGATCCACAAGGACCGCACGGAGCTGATTACTCCCTGTGAAGTCTGGCCGATGATCAAGATTCAGATCAAAGGCGTCACCATCGAACGCCCGGCGATTCTCAATCGTGAGTCATCCGCCGCGACCGAATGGTGCCTGGACTGAAACGTGAATTGGGCGTCCAGTCGCCAAGCCAGCTTCGTCCTACTTCCTCGCAGTAATCCAATCGAGGTACGTCTGCGCACACCGGTCGAGGTTCTTAGCTTCCCCACCGCCTCGGATCGGCGAGCAGATTTCGTAAGCGGCGATTCCGGCAAATCCACCATCGCGCAGGCCCTGAAAAAACGCGGCATAATCGATGAAGCCGGTTCCGAACGGCACAGCTCTCACCCAATCGGGTGATACCGGTTCGTAGTTCACCAGTTCCGGACGGTACAGATGACGTGGCACGCGAATGTAGTCGGCATTCGTCGTCAAAACAGTGTGCGGCGCAGCCTTCTTCGCCGCGTCATAGAGAGCCTCACCACGCAATGCCGGTGACCACGCGTCAAACCCCAGCCTACAGTTCGGACGATCGATATCGGACAACAGCTCCAGTAAAGCATCGGTATGCAGCGCAATGTCGTGATGGTTCTGAATCGCGATCGTCACGCGATGCGCCACAGCTCGCTCACACATCTCGCGGATCGATTTCACACAGCGGGTCCACTGGGCCTGGGAGTCCTGCCCCGCCACATCGTACGACGTAAAGATCCGCACGATCTTCGCACCAACCTGCGCAGCGATCCGGCACAACGACTCGATATACGCGATCTGAAACTCCAGGTGCGGCACTTCGCTCCCCACACCGCTGGGCTGCGACAGATTGGTGTACCCAGCGATCACATCACAGCGAACGTTGGCCAGATCCAGGGCTTCTTTCACCTGATGAACCAGATCCGGCGAGGCATCGAGCGGCGACAGATGCGGACGCTTCCCCGCGATCATCACCGACCGAAACCCCAGCTGTCCGGCTCGCGCGATGAAGTCCGTCAAACTGAGCGCCGTCTGGCCCCAGAATCCGGCGTAGCTCACTGAGAATAAGCTGGGAGTCATTGGTTACATTCGCCGTTGTTTGTGCAACAGAACCAGGTCAGGACAGACGAGATTGTCTGTCCTGACCTGCGACAAGTCGCTCAAAGAGACAGAAAATCTCCCGGCATGCTACTTTCTCTCAGCGAAGCAGTAGAGCCATTCCTGATAGTCCGCTCCATCCCCTTCGCCTACGCGAAGGAAAATCTGGCCACCGCAGATGGCCGGGCTGGCAAAGGCGGAACTGCCCACTTTGTTTTCGGCCACGAGGTCGAACTTCTCGGGCGTCGGCTTGAAGACATACATCGTTCCCGCCTCATTGGCCCAGTAGATGTTCCCGCCCGCAAGTACAGGCGACGCACTGACGGGGCCGGAGAGGCGATGCTTCCACTTTTCTTCGCCACTCTCTCCATGCCAGCAGTACATGACCCCGCTGTCGTTCAAGGCATAGAGATAACCGTCGTGAACAATCATGGACTGTTCGTAACACTTTTGATTGTTCGTCCAGAGGACCTTTTTTGACCCATCCGCCTTCACGGCAATTGTCTCTGCCTTGGGGAAGCCGCCGCTGGCAAAGACGATGTCGCCTTCCCAGACCATCGTGCCACAGGTCGCATAGGTTGTCCCCGGCACCGCCCAGTTCGGCTTCCCGTTGACCGGATTCCAGGAGGTCACGAACTGCTGACCGCTCATCAGCATCTGGTCCTTACCCGCCACCTTTCCAATCACGGGAGTGGAAAAGGAGATGGAAGACAATCGCTTTGTTTGCCAGGCCTTCTTGCCCGAGACACGATCGAGCGCTGTGACAAAACTGTCGCCGTCGTACTCCGACGCGACGATCACGTTCCCACGATAGATGATCGGCGACGGGGCGTACCCGTATTCGTACATCTTGGGGTGGAAGTCGGCCACCTTCTTCCGCCACAACACTTTGCCATCGAAATCGAGCGTAATCAGTTCCACCTGGTTGTGGTGGTAGAACGTCACAAACAGACGCTCTCCGTCACTGGCGATGGTCGGGGTCGCCTCGGTGTTCTTCGCGTGATTCTTTTTAGGAAACGCACCTTGATTCACTTCGATCTGCCAGACCTCC
>QWOR01000006.1 GCA_003669575.1 Planctomycetota bacterium
AACGTTGAGTTCCAGCACGACCATTTTTGGTGCGTAGTAATCCCAGTCCCCCATCAACATGCAGAAAGTTCCGACAGTTGGGCATGCTTCATGGATGCCGTTGCATGAATGCCAGCACCAAATTGGAACTGTCATGTCGTCTCTGCCAACTCGAGCGGTCCATTGCTTTGCCATCCAGGCATAGTACTGACGCCAATTCTGCGGGGTCCTATCCCAATCACCAATGGCCGCTTCCGCAACGTTGGCGTCAATGAACGACCGCTCTTGGATTGTCCAAAGTCTCACTTGATTGCCTGTTCTCCAGTCCGTAGGTCAGGCTGTGCCTGATCTTTCTGGTTAGTTTTGCCCTCAGTCGCGAGTGTCAGGCCGAGCCTGAACTACTCAACTGGCGGGGTGTTGCTCAGATTGGGCGAGAGCGCTGGGGTGTACGAGCCGACTTGGCAGACGCGAATCGCGTGGCACCCAATGGTCACAACGACCGAGCCACCCAGCCGCCCTGGCTCACTTGTCCTTCAGCAACTTTTGAAGTCGCTGGATGTCTTCAGGCTTGCCGGGATGAAAAGGCCCCACGACCATTCCGTTTCGATCGAGTAAGATGAGGGTGGGAAAACCAAGAACACCATATTTTGCGACGAGTTCGCCTCTTGCTTGATCGGGAGTTTCGATTCCAACGCCAAATGAAGTGCGTTTTCCGGAGACCAGTGCGACAGGAAAGGGAATGTCTCTACCACCCCAAAGAGTATTCCGGACATGTTTCAAACGATTGTCTAATTCCTGGAATGAATCGACGGGGGTCTCCTCAAATTCCCCTGTATCCACATGAATCCCAATAATCTCAAGCCCTTCATCTTGATACTTGTCATATAGATTGAAAAGCTCGGGCATTTCACGGAGGCAAGGCTGGCACCAGTAACCCCAAAAATCGAGAACGACAACTTTCCCTTTAAGGCGTGATAATTCGACGCGAGTGCCGTTCTTCCAGCAAATCACGTCCGTCAGATCGGGTGCAGGCATCCCCTCGAGAAGTGCGAGTTTCGTCGCTGGTAAGTCGATCGTTTCCAATGCCAGATCTTTTTGAAGTCGCTCGACCGAAATCGTTCTCTTGATCGCGTGACAAGACTGGTTATGCGACTGCAAGACATACTCACCAGGCGGGAGAAAAAACTCAAAAGACGCTGGCCTGAAAGAACTGAATTCTATTGCCCTGTTTCCGGCGGATGTCAATTGAATGTCTAACCACCAAGTTTCCCGGCTTCGCGACGTGAGGTCACTGCATGTAATTTCTCCGGTGACTCGACAGGCGGGATGCAGCACAATCGAGGAGGTATCAGGCAGTTTGCTGCGACCAATTTTCTCAGGTTCGATCTTCCAGATGGAAGCCAGCTTCCTGTCGCGGTGCCGCGCGACAACACAATTGAGGACCAGTTCTTTAGTCCCATCAGGGAACTCCTCGAATTCGACGATTCCCTCTGCATTCGACATGGCTCCCTGTGGATATTGCCAGCCGTCATCATCCTTGAGGGGGATCATTAGAAATTCCGCTGTCGAGTGAATGGCTGTGATTCCGGCGTACGCTCCTTCGACTGGCTGGCCTTCTTCGTCGACAAGCTTGATCGTGATTCGAGGGGATGCCTCCGTCGTTTCCTGACGATCTGTTTCTCCAGCAGCAGCTTGGAAAGTGGTAAAAACAACCACAAGCACCGATGCAACGATACATCTCTGATATCTGAAACACATGGTAGCCCCAAATCGAACAAGCCTAGGAAATAGTGATCACCACCAGCGAGGTGTGCAAAGCGGGATGGCCCTGTACTCAAAGTAGAGTCCGGGCCTCCCCCTTACTCCTACCTCCAAGAAGGGAGGCGAGACTCACGGTTTCTGGGCCGGTACCGGAGCAGGCGTCTCTCCGGGTTTCGGAGTGTCCTGCAGGCGTTCGAGGGTGTCGAAGTATTTCTTGATGCCTTCGTGGTAGCCGGGGGGGGCATCTTCTTTTTCGATGGCTTCGTCGGTGGCCTGTTTGATGTTGGTGATGATCTCGCGGTACTCGGCCTGCAGGTCTTTGAGGTCGGCGTTCGGGGCGTCCTTGGTCTTCATGGAGAGCAGGATCTTCCCCTTCTTGATGGCGGTCTTAGTCTTCTCGGTCTGGAATCCGGTTTTGACGGAGTCGTCTTCAGGGGCTTTGCCACCCTCGCCGATCCCACGGCCACCGAGTCCACCTTCGCCGTCTCCTTCACCTTCACCCTCTCCCTCGCCTTTGCCGTCACCCTCGCCCTCACCGCCCATCTGGGCCATGATCTGGTCGTAGAGTTCCTGGTAGTCCGCCATCGTGGTGGCATCAGCAGCCATCTCACCGTCCAGCTGTTCTTCGCTGTTCAGTTTCTTGGCTTTGGCGATGGTTTCGAGCGCCTTTTCCAGCTGTTCCAGATCACGAGCCGACTGGGCCAGCTCCTTCAGCTCCATCTTCGCGAGTTCCATCGACTCCTTCGCGGCATCAAGAGCTTCCGTCGACATCTTCTGCTGGCCGTCTGACTTCTGCAGCTGGTCGAGAGCCCGTTCGAGAGCGGCCTGCATGGCTTTGGACCCCGCTTTCTTCCCGGCCATCTTGGACATATCGTCCAGATCCTTCTTCAGCTGTTGTGCCATCTCGGATCGTTTGAGAGGGTCGGTCTCCTTCGTGAGACGTTCCAGCTTCTCCTGCATCTCGTCGAGCTTTTTGGCCATCTCTTCGGGCTTACCCTGTTGTAGCCCCTCCAGCATCTTGCGCATTTCCTGAGTGTTCTCGCTGCCGAACTGCTGCGCGGAGTCGAGGTTCTTCTTCAGGTCTTTCAGAGCGTTGTTGGTATTGCGGAACTGCTCTCCGATGACCTTCTGGTCTTCGTTGAGCTTCTTCTCGTTGGAGGCTTTTTCGGCCTTCTTCATCTCCTTGAGGTCTTTGACCAGCCTCTCCAACGCGTTATGAACTTCTTCGGAGATCTCGGAGTCAGAGTCTTTCTCCGACAACGCCTGCTTGCGGATCTCGGTCGCTTTCTTGCTCTCACGGATCTGCTCCGCGATCTTGTTCTGTTCTTTCGCGATCAGCTGTTTCCCGAAGGGATCGAGCGTGGGGAGCAGGCAGGCCAGCCCGGAGAGTGCCGCCAACAGCAAAGCACTGCCCGCCCGTCGCCCGCTGCGAGGATCGGCCAGCGGATCAAGTGTCAGCACCTTGTCCGGAGTAATTTTCTGAGCCGCGGCTTCCGCGTCCTGAGTTACCAGAGGCTGGTACGCTCCGGCTGTTGTCGCGAGGCGTGTTACCGTCAGAAACAAATCGTTCGTGTCACAGACCGCATCGACCTTACGCGCGGAGTCGACGAGCGCGGGCTTGCGAGTGAAGGCCAGTCCCGACAACAGCGACAGAACGGGTACTCCCAGAAACACTCGCGGAATCCACCAGTTCGCCTCGTCGCTGGGCAGTAGGCCCGTAAGACGCACCGTCAGGACAAAGACCAGACTCACGGCAGCCAGGACCAGGAAGCTGACATACGATGACCAGCCGAGCCGGGTCAGATAGATGCGGCGACCGACGCGATTCAGCAGCGACACCGATTGGGGGCAATTTGAAGCCTGAGTCTCGGTCATATCACACCTGTCCGTTTTCAGACTGCCGAATGAGTGGCAGGCGAGCCGACCTCGTCGGACTGTCATGCCGCTCCACAGTGAAAGACGATCCCACTTCCCCGGAAGTTCCACGAGGTTGAAAGGAGATCGAGAAACGAAAGTCTTCTGACCCTGCGATACGTTTTGACTCTACGAAATGCGGGCGCGAATCGCAATTGGAAGTGAACAGGCGACCACAAACGCAAGTGGAGTCGCCCCGCTCATTTGCGGCTCAACGGGAGGCCCTTCCCTCATGGTCTGGCTCTCCTCTCTCGTCCCTCTTCTCTGATCTCTACTTCAACCACCCCTTACGAATCAGCTCATCAAACACGACGTTCTTAATCGTTTGATCGCTGGTCAGGCTGATGAACCGGCCCTCGCGTTTCTGGCACTCCCTGGACAGGTGGTCTTCGAGAGCTTGCCGGTGGGCCTGGTAGATGCCCAGCAGTTCTCCGACCGAGGAAATGTCGAGCGTGCTCCCCGACTCGGAATCGACAAACCGGAAGTCGCCGGTGAGCTCCGGGTTCCGCTCCGATGGACCGAGAATCTGGATCGCAAAGATCTCCAGCCCCGAACCATGCAGGAGGTTAAACGCCCGGCCGACATCACCGAAGGTCAGGAAGTCCGAGATCACTACGACGACGCCCTTGCCGCGACGACGCTGCAGCACATCCTCGATGGCCTGGTCGACGGGGAACTCTCCTCCGGGAGTCAGATCTTCCAGAAAGGACAGAAACCGCCGCACCGATGCCCGCCCACGCGTGGCAGGAAACACTGCCGGTGGCTTTCCAGTCTGGGCACAGGAGTAGACGCTGACCTTCTCCACGCTCGTCAGGCTCGCCATGCCGAACGCAGCTGCGATCTGCTTGGCGAGTTCAAATTTACCCTCGAAGTTCATCGATGACGATGCATCGAGCAGGATCGGAACCTGCATCTCCTCTTCGTGGGCGAACAGCTTCAGGTAAGGCTGGTTCAGGCGGGAGAAGATGTTCCAGTCGATATATCGGAGATCATCACCCGCGACGTAATCGCGGTAGTCCGAGAAATCGATACTGGTCCCTCCCTTGCCGGAAAGATGCTCGCCGTGGGAGCGATTGGTCTTCTTGCGGCGCGGGTTCACTCGCAATCGTTCCAGGCGAGCGAGCAGATCGTTCGGAAGCAGCGTTGTCAGCTGGGGAACAGACATGTCGACCTGTGAAGAGGCGAGGGCGATGACAAAAGATGCCGTAGGCCAATGACCATGAGGTCCAGTAACCGATAGTCTACGCCAGCCGCCTGAAAAATGCTGGCGCAGATCGCGAAATTTCCCGGCGCGATCCGGTTCGCCGGGTCGATGACGAGACGCCGGGATTGGTATTTTCCTGACCTACGTATACCCTTACAGGCGAGTACTAATGGCAATCCGTTCATGTCTGATTGCCGGCATTCAAATATCAAGAAGGAGAGAGCAGATGTTCAAGGATTGGCCCGTTTGCGTCGTGTTGACTGCGGCGTTGGTTTCGGGATGTGGAGAGGCACCCGCTCCGCCAGCTGCGACTCCAGGCGAATCGGTGCAAATGAGTCCGGGGGATCATGCCAAGCCGACGCTGTCCGTTGAGGATCAGGCTCTGGCCGACAAGCAGAAGATCTGTCCCGTCGGTGGCGAAGCTCTGGGTAGCATGGGCACTCCCGTCAAAGTGATGGTGGGCGAGCGGGCTATCTTCCTCTGCTGCGAAGGTTGTCGCGAAGCCATCGAGAAGGAACCCGAGAAATACCTCGCCAAGCTCGATGCGCCGGCAGCCGTACCAGCTGCGACAGAAACACCAGCCACTCCCGCGGCAGAGGCACCGGCCAAACCCTAACGGAGCCGTGCCGCGCTCTGGCTGGTTGGAGGCCGCGTGGGTTCCGGGAAATCGATGGCGTTTTCCGGATACCTGCGTCAGCGGCAACAGAAAGACTGGCAGCGTGTGCTTTCTGGACGGACCAAACTGTCGAGTGGAGTCTTTCATTCCAAATGCCTGACTCCCCTGAACTTCACAAAGGTTCGGGCAACTGCATCTTGTGACGTTTGTGGCGTTTGCGTAGGATCACAAGACAGCACTGAAGGATACGTCCGCTGCCTGCGGGCGTGGCTGAACTTGATCACCAGGGACTGGATAAAATGGCAGAGAACACTCCCCGTTGGACGTCAGCAGCAAAGCTGCTGAGCTTGTTGGCTTTCGGAGTCTTATCCGCCCCACCTGCAGTGCCTGCAGCTGAGCCCGTGGATGTCGAGACGGCGAAGATCATTACCCAGATGATTCCGTCGTTCCATGTCTCCCGCAAAGGGGTCGACGACCGGATTTCGAGCATGCTGCTCGACTCCTATCTCAAGGATCTCGACCCGGCCAAGCTCTATTTTCTGCAATCCGACATCGATGAGTTCGCGCCGCACCGTCTGACTCTCGACGACGAACTGAAGGCCGGGAATGTCCAGTTCGGATACGACGTGTTCAACCGCTACAAGCAGCGGTTGGCCACCCAGTTGAAGAAGGCGCACGCTCTGATTGATGCACCTCATGACTTTACTGTCGATGAGTCGATGACCATCAAGGGAGACGATCAGCCCTGGGCGCGGACACAGGAAGAGGTCGACGATCGCTGGCGCAAGCGAATCAAGTACGACCTGTTGCAGTTCCGCCTCGACAACGAATCTGACGAGGAAGCCAAAAAACGCCTGCACAGCCGCTACCGTACCGTTCAACGTAACATCGAGCAGATGAAACAGAGCGAGGTCGTTGAGCTCTACCTGACCGCCCTGACGACCTGTTACGACCCGCATTCGACATACATGTCCCCGGAAAGTGCCGAGGACTTTGACATCCAGATGCGACTGAGCCTGGACGGGATCGGAGCCTCGCTGCGATCAGAAGATGGTTACACCATCGTGGCCTCGGTCATTCCCGGTGGTCCGGCTGGCAAAGATGGCCGACTGAAGGACAAGGACAAGATCACCGGTGTCGGTCAGGAAACTGGCGAGATCGAGGATGTGTTCGAGGTCCGTCTCAGCGAAGTCGTTCGCAAGATTCGCGGCAAGGCAGGGACGAAGGTCCGTCTTCGCGTTCAGACCGGATTGACCGGCGAGACCGTGGTCTATGAACTGGTTCGCGACAAGGTCGAGATCCAGGATTCAGCAGCCAAGGGCGAAATTATCGAGACCAAGGACCGTCTTGGTCGCTCGGGCAAGATCGGCATCATCAGCCTCCCCTCGTTCTACCGCGACTTCAGTGCCGTGGAGAATGGTCAAGGGAAAAGTGCGGTCGTGGACGTCGAGAAGATTCTGAATGACTTCCGTGATGCGGGCGGTGTCGACGCCGTGATCATGGATCTGCGTGGCAATGGCGGAGGAGCTCTCAGCGAAGCCATCGAGATTTCCGGGCTGTTTATCGATCAGGGCCCCGTGGTGCAGGTCAAGGACCCCTCCGGTAAGGTCAAGGAACTCGATGACGAAGTTCCCGGCGCACTCTATACAGGTCCGCTTGTGGTCATCTGCAATCGACTGTCCGCTTCCGCTTCGGAGATCTTCGCGGGGGTGATCAAGGATTACCGCCGTGGTGTCGTGATCGGCGATTCGACGACTCACGGAAAAGGCACGGTGCAGAATCTGATGCCGGTGTCCGCACGCCAGGCATTCCGCGTTCTGGGCGGTAATGGTCCCGACCTGGGCCGGTTGAAGATGACGATTCAGCAGTTCTATCGCGTTAATGGCGACAGCACCCAGAATCGCGGCGTCCGTTCCGATGTGGTCTTGCCATCACTGCTCGATCACATCGACGAAGGGGAATCAGGTCTCGAAAACGCCCTGCCGTTCGATCAAATCCGCAATGCCAATTACCTGCCTGGCAAGCCGATCTCGGCCGACCTGATTGCAGCTCTTCAGAAGAACAGCGAAGTCCGCGTGAGCGGTGACCAGGATTTTCAGAAAGTCG
>QWOR01000370.1 GCA_003669575.1 Planctomycetota bacterium
AAGCGGGCGAAATTTCCTTTGTTCTTCGTTACTTCATGGTGAATTGCCTCACCCCACAATAAAAAACCGCCCGGGTGATCGACTCCCGGGCGGTTCTGTATGCAGCCATCACAGGTCGGGCGACTACTCGGAGAACGCCGAGTCGAATGCCCGGCCCGAGGGACGGAAGTCGATGTTCTTACAGAACTGACAGGCTTCCGCAGCTCCCGCTTCGCGGTCCATGCCGGAATCTTCCCATTCGACTGACAGCGGCATGTCATATCCATAGCCAGCTGCGTTGAGGGCACGGATGATCTCTTCAAACCGCACTGCTCCGCGGCCTACCGACCGGAAGTCCCAGCCACGTCGGGCATCGCCGAACGAAAGGTGGCTGGCCAGGATACCACTGCGACCATTGAGGGTCGTCGAGGCGTCCTTCATGTGCACGTGGTAGATCCGGTCGGGGAACTCGCGGATGAACTCGACGGGGTTCACACCCTGCCAGATCAAGTGCGATGGGTCGAAGTTGAAGCCAAACTCCGGACGACGGTTGATGGCGTCAAGAGCACGATGCGTCGAGTAGATATCGAACGCAATCTCGGTCGGGTGGACTTCCAGCGCGAACCGGATGCCGCACTCCTGGAAGACATCGAGAATCGGGTTCCAGCGATCGGCGAACTGCTGGAATCCGGCATCGATCATCGACTTGGGCGTGGGGGGGAAGTCATAGATCAAATGCCAGATACTGCTGCCGGTGAAGCCGTTGACCACGCTGATGCCGAGCTTCTGAGCAGCCCGGGCGGTGTTCTTCATCTCTTACGCAGCACGGCGGTTCACGCCGTCTGGATTCCCATCGCCCCACACGTAAGGAGGCAGAATGACCTTATGGCGGGCATCGATGTTGTCGCAGACAGCCTGACCGACGAGGTGGTTCGAGATCGCGAACAGCTTCAAATCGTACTTGTCGAGCAGGTCGCGTTTGCGATTGCAGTAAGTGTCGTCAGAGAGAGCCTTGTCGACCTCGAAGTGATCTCCCCAGCAAGCCAGCTCCACTCCATCGTAGCCAAACTCTTTGGCCTTGCGGCACAGATCTTCCAATTTCAGGTCAGCCCATTGACCTGTAAACAGAGTGACGGGACGACCCATGCTGGAGCCTCTTCCTGTTGAAAATGCGGGAACGAATTAGATGCCGCCAACCAGCCCAGTCTGGCCGCGAACCGATTCAACATCGTCACGGAATCGAGTTCAAGTTTCAATCGAAGCCTCTCGCGAGCAGAACCGCCGGGGACGGAACTTTGCCTCCCGACCTGTGGACAGCTGGTTTCCGATGTCCTGCGATCCCTAACATAGATACATCAGCCGCCGTCGATGCTAGAACCTCGCCGTGGAGTGAGTTAGGATCAAAGGATGCAAAACAAACTCCCCTTATTAGATTGGCAATTCTCCGGGCGGATTAGCTGTCTGGCAATCCTGTTGTTGCTGAGTTTTTGCGAGGAGGGGCTCTGGGCTGCGGCTCCGGGGGAAGTGCGGTTTAATCGGGACGTGCGACCGATCCTGTCGGATCACTGTTTCTCATGTCATGGCCCGGATGCCAACCATCGCGAAGCGGACCTCAGACTGGATGTGCGCGATGCAGCCATAGCTGCCAAGGCGATCGTTCCGAACCAGCCCATCGAGAGCGAACTGATCGCCCGCATCCTGACGAACGATCCCGAGAAGCGGATGCCGCCGGAGTCCGCGCACAAGCCACTCACGGCTCAGCAGGTTGACACACTCCAGCGCTGGGTCGAACAAGGGGCGGAATACGAACCCCACTGGGCGTACCAGTTACCCGTCAAGACGGCGGTTCCAGCGGGGGTGAACGCCGTCGATTTCCTGGTCCGCAAGCGGCTCAACCAGATTGGGATCATACCCTCGCCGCAAGCCGATCGACGTACACTGATCCGCCGACTGTCGTTCGATCTGATTGGTCTCCCGCCGACGCCACAGGACGTCGCCGACTTCGTGAACGACCAGTCACCTGAAGCTTACGCCAAGGTGATCAATCGACTGCTGCAGAGCCCTCACTATGGTGAGCGGATGGCGACATCTTGGCTCGATGTCGTCCGCTACGCCGACACCATCGGCTATCACAGCGATGTTCCCCGCAACGTCTGGCCCTATCGCGACTGGGTGATCCGTTCATTCAACGAGAACAAACGCTTTGACCGATTCACCATGGAACAGGTCGCGGGGGATCTGCTGCCCGATGCAAATCAGGAGACCCGCGTCGGCTCGGCGTTCAACCGGCTGTTGCTGACGACGGAAGAAGGGGGCGCCCAGCCCAAAGACTATGAACAGCGAATGCTGACCGACCGAGTCCGGGCCATCGGCGCCGCCTGGCTGGGTCAGACGACGGGTTGTTCCCAGTGTCACGACCACAAGTTCGACCCGATCACGATGCGGGACTTCTACTCGCTGGGAGCGTTCTTCGCCGACATCAAGGAGTTGAGCGTCGGCAAACGCGAGAACGGTATGCTTGTCACTTCAGCCGAGCAGGAATCGCAACTCGCCCAGCTGGACGCAATTGTCGCCGAGCGGAGGACCGCCTACTCATTCGTCGAACAACAGGTCAACGCAGCCCAGCAACAATGGCTGGCGGGACTCATGACCAATCCGGTCAGTCTGCCCGAGGCAGCCGCAGATTCCAAAGCATCAGATGATCTGAAGAAACTGGCCCAACAGGTGACCGACTTGCTCAAGCAGCCCGCCGACCAGTGGGATACCAAGCAAAAGGAGGCTGTGCAGGGCTACTACCGCAAGGCTGTGAACACGAGCCTGGACGCTCCTCAGCAGGCACTAACTCAGGCCGAGGCTGAACGAAATCGTTACTACGACGCTCTGCCCAAGTGCATCGTCTCCGTCAGCGAGCCGGAGAAACGTACTGTCCGCATTCTGCCGCGCGGCAACTGGATGGACGAGACCGGTGAGATCGTGAAACCCGCACTCCCGGCGTTCCTGGTTCCCGCCCCTCAGACTGGCCGCGAGCTGACGCGGCTCGATCTCGCCCAGTGGCTGGTCTCTCGCGAGAACCCGCTCACGGCACGCACGGTGATGAACCGGATGTGGAAGCAGTTCTTTGGGACCGGGCTCAGTCGAGTCCTGGATGACTTGGGAGCGCAAGGAGAGCCGCCGGTCAATCCCGAGCTGCTCGACTGGCTGGCCTGTGAATTCGTCGACAGCGGATGGGATGTCCAGCACATGGTCAGGCTGGTCGTGATGAGCGATACCTATCAGCAAGTGTCAACTGCCACAAAAGAATTGGCCGCTGTCGATCCCAACAATCGTGAATGTGCCCGGCAGACGCCGTTTCGCCTCGACGCGGAACTGGTCCGTGACAATGCACTGGCGATCTCGGGGCTGCTCGTCCCCAAGATCGGAGGGCCCAGTGTGAAGCCGTATCAGCCCGATCGTTACTGGGAGAACCTGAACTTCCCGACGCGAGATTGGGTTCCCGATTCAGGGGAGAGCCTGTACCGACGCGGTCTGTATATCTGGTGGCAGCGAAGCTTTCTGCACCCGAGTCTGCTGGCGTTCGACGCCCCCAGCCGGGAAGAGTGCGTCGCCGAGCGAAACCGGTCGAACATCCCACAACAAGCACTGGTTCTGCTCAACGATCCGATCTACATCGAGGCCGCAAGGGTCTTCGCGGCCCGGGTGCTGAACGAGTGCCACGGAGACACCCCACAGCGGATCAAGTATGCCTGGCAGCTGACTCTTCAGCGCGATCCCACTCCCCAGGAGTTGACGATCGCCACCAGGCTGCTGGCCCAACAGCAATCCGCCTACGAGCAAGCTCCAGCTTCTGCAGATGAGTTGCTCAAGACTGGTGCCGCCCCCCTTCCGGACAACATTGATCACCGCGAACTGGCCGCCTGGACGCATGTGACCCGCGTATTGTTCAACCTGCATGAAACCATCACGAGGCCCTGACCCATGTTCAATACGCAAACTCGTCGGGCTTTCCTGAATCGCGGTTCCCAGGGACTGGGAACTGTGGCGTTGGCGTCGCTGCTGGGAGGCAAGAACCTCTCCGCTCAGCCCTCGCGCGGAGTCATCCAGAACCTCGCCTATCCGCAGAAGGCCAAACGCGTCATCTGGCTGACGATGGCGGGCGGACCTTCCCAGCTGGAACTCTTCGACCACAAGCCGAAGCTGGCCGAAATGGATGGTCAGCCGATGCCCGAAAGTTTCACCAAGGGGCAACAGCTGGCCCAGCTGCAAGGGCAAAAACTCTTCTGCAAGGGAGGGGTGTTCCAGTTCCAGAAGTACGGCAATTGCCAGCTGGAGATGTCGGAACTGCTGCCCGAGATCGGTTCGGTGGCCGATGACATCTGTCTGGTCCGGTCAATGACGACCGATGCCATCAACCACGACCCGGCGCACATGTTCATGAACACCGGGACGCAGATCGCCGGTCGTCCCAGCATGGGAGCGTGGGTGACATATGGACTCGGCAGCGAGGCCGAGAACCTGCCGGGGTTTGTGGTGCTGATGTCGACCGGGCCCGGACGGTCACCCCAGCCAATCGCCACCCGGCAATGGAGCAGCGGTTTTCTCCCCTCTCGGTTTCAGGGAGTCCAGCTGCGATCGAAGGGCGATCCGGTACTGTACCTGTCCAATCCGCAGGGGATCTCCCGCGATCAGCAGGGGGCCGATGTCTCTGCCATCAATGAATTGAACAGAGAGCACGCCACTCTGATCGACGACCCGGAGATCGCCACTCGCATCGCCCAGTACGAGATGGCATTCCAGATGCAGTCGAGCGTTCCAGAACTCGTCGACATCGGCGGCGAAACGGCCCACACGCTGAAGATGTATGGCTGTCAGCCGGGCGATGGATCGTTTGCGTCGAACTGCCTGCTGGCCCGGCGACTCGCCGAGCGAGGGACGCGATTTATTCAGCTGTATCACCGCGACTGGGACCATCACAGCGTGCTCAAAGAAGAACTGCCGCTGCGGGCCAAAGAGGTCGACCGGGCGTGTGCGGCTCTGATTCGTGACCTCAAACAGCGCGGCCTGTTTGATGACACGCTGATTGTCTGGAGTGGTGAGTTCGGTCGCACGCCGATGGCCCAGAGCAATAAGGGCCCCTCCGGACGCGACCATCACAATAAGTCGATGTCGATCTGGATGGCCGGGGCGGGCATCAAGCGGGGATTTGCCTACGGCAGCACCGATGAGCTGGGCTACGCTGCTGTCGAGGAGGTCGCGACAGTCCACGATCTGCACGCGACGATGCTGCACCAGTTGGGTATCGACCACAATGCCTTGAGCCATAAATTCCAGGGGCTCGATGTCCGCCTGACCGGTGTTGAAGGTGCTAAGGTCTTGGACAAGATTCTCACGTAAGTTCCCACGCGACCGGAGAGGATTTCTCTGGCCAGTCCGACTTGGACTTACATATTCGTCTTGGCATCCGTCGCATCGCCCAGGACGGCGTTGAGGGCGTTGTGCAGTTCCTTGTCGTGAGCGTGTCCCTGTGAATATATGCGAAAGATGATGAAGCTGACCGGGAGAGCCCGAAACAGGTCGTCATCGTTGAGTTCGGTCGGCGCGGGCTGACCGGGGTCGTATAAGAAATTCTGTCCGCCGGTGGGGAGTCGACCGCTTGGTCGGTGGTAGTGCTTGGCCACATCTATCCGCAGCGGGATATCGGCAATCGCCTTGGGGAGCCGCGACCTGACTCGTTTCAGCACCAGATCGGGCTCTGAGAAGATCGACATCCGCTCGGCTCCCGTGGTGTGGAAGTTGATCGTCTTCTCCACCGCCATTTTCCAGGCCACCTGACGGCAAAGGATTTTCTGCCAGCGGTCGCCGAGTTCCTTCAGCTTCGGATCATTCGAATCGGGCCAGCGACTGATATCGACCAGCAGTGACGACTCGGTCAGCTTGCGATACGCCGAGAGGTTGTCGAGCGGGTTCCCCTGAAACAGATGCGGCATGGTTTCGCCGAAGATCTCTTCCAGAGCCAGGTCGAGGGCCCGCACAGTCCGGTGGAAGTAGACCGTGCGAAACATATTCGCCCGCGTTTCGATGAAGTGAATCAACGAGGGCAGACCGCGTACATGAATCGTCAGTCCCTGCGGGGTAAAGAAGCTGTAGTGGATCAACCGCGAGAGGTCGAACGCCTTGGTATTGAACCCCGTCATGAAGGCGTCACGCAGCACGAAATCCATGTTGTCGACGGTGTAGATGCCACTGAACAGTGACAGCATCTTGCGTAGCCAGTCGGGGTGTCCGCTGTGATCGGTCGACTTGGGACGGCGGATCAGAAACGCGATCTGTTTGGGATCGATCTCTTCCAGCGGCTGAAGCGTGCCATTGGGATTGCGACGAATTCGACGCAGCAAGTCGCCGAGTTCCTGCTCGATGACGCGGGCTCCGATGTCCTCGTGGGTGATGCCGAACTGATCGAGGAACTGGTCATCGAAGAAATGCCCGAACGGTCCATGTCCGACATCGTGCAACAGAGCCGCCATGCGGCCCAGCGATTCGACATAGGCCCGTGAAGGGACGTTCGTGCACGACTCCTTAAGTGAGTCGTACCAGTGTTCCATTACCCGCGAGGCGAGGTGCATCGCCCCCAGCACATGCTGAAACCGGTTGTGTTCCGCCGACGGAAAGACCCACCAGGCCGTCTGCAGCTGGTGGATATGCCGCATCCGCTGGACCCACGGATGGTCGATGATCTCCTGTTCCGAGACTTCGCCCTTGGGCAGTCCCGACTTCGACACAAACGGGATGTACCCGTGAATGGGGTCGTGAGCGAGACTCTCCGTAGCAAAATCGCGAAGCATGGCGGGATCCGTTCCGAAAGGCCGGGTACAACAGCTGTCCCCGACCGAAATGCTGGTCACAAGAGGGGACTTTCGGGAGGAGGTGGCAGGCTGTCAATCGGAACTCAACGAATTTGGGCATCCCGGCTGTATTCCCATTCATGGGCAAGGCTTCCGACGCCGTGTCCCCGGACGTGCGTGCGGCCATCACTCTCCTGTCAGGCATCACCCGGCAAGTTTTGACAGGAAATCGGTCCGGGGGCAGGTCTTCCCTCGACATGTGGCCGCAGAGGTGCCAGAATTTTGGTCTCAAACACCATTTGCTCACCCCCTGCCGGCGACTTCCCATGGACAGCCACACTTCAACCATCGCTTCTGATGATGTCTTCCAGGCATCCGACGTCGAGTTCTTCACCGCCGAGGACACGCAAGCTGGCCAGGCGATCTGTAAGTTGTTGTCAGTCTTGTTTATGTACACACTCTTCGCGATGACCGTCACGACTCTGGTCACGCTGTACTGGATCAACCGGCGCTAATCGCGGCGTGCGGTTGCCTGAGAATTTCAATTGTCTGACGAAAGTCCTCGGGCAACTGGCTGTGGAATTCCATCCACAGCCCCGAAATCGGATGCGCAAAGGCCAACCGGCACGCATGGAGTGCGTGACGCCTGATGGGAAACCCGGTTTCAATCGGATCGATGTCGAGTTCATCCTCGTCGCTCTCGAATGAAGCCGAATCGGGTTCAATGGCGTCCGACTCTGATACGCGGCTCAGGGTGGACA
>QWOR01000153.1 GCA_003669575.1 Planctomycetota bacterium
CTTGTCTCTCATCCCTCTTCCATGCTTCACTTCCTTCAGACACTCGATCGCCGCTGGATCTTCCTGCTGATGGCAGTGGCGGTCGCGGTGCCCACCTGGGCTCAGCTGAAGTTTCCGGAAACGCCAGGTCAGTTCTCGCAGGATGTCTTTGATGAGATCGAGAGACTTCAACCGGGCGACAAGGTGCTGATGGCGTGGGACTACGATCCATCGACCGAGGGTGAACTCAGCCCGATGGCCAAGTCGTTTGCGAAGCACTGTGCCGCCAAGAAAGTCAAACTCTACTTCATCACGTTGCTCCCCCTCGGTCCGAAGATGATCGAAAAAACGATCGATGAGGTTATCCGTCCTGACTATCCCGATCGGGTCTATGGAGAGGACTTCGTGAACCTCGGCTTCAAATCGGGGAATGAAGGCGTCGTCAAGGTCATCATCACCAACCTCCGCGGCCTCTACACCACCGATGCCCGAGGGATCAACATCGACCAGATTCCGATGTGCCGCGACGTGAAGAGCGTCCAGGACATGAAGCTGATTGTGAACGTGAGCGGAGCGTATCCTGGTACCAAGGAATGGGTGCAATACGCGGTCACTCCCTATCAGGGCAAAATACGAATCGTCGGTGGCTGTACCGGGGTGCAGGCTCCGTTGCTCTTTCCCTACATCCCGACTCAGCTCAACGGGTTGCTCGTCGGGATCAAGGGGGCAGCCGAGTACGAACAGCTGGTCGTCGATCACTATCTTAAAGAGAATCCGGACGACCCTCGCTTTGGAGATGCCCGTAACCGCATGGGGCCGCAGTCGATTGCCCATCTGGTCATGATCTTTCTGATATTGCTCGGCAACGTTGTCTTCTTCTGGGAGCGGCGAGTTCGACAGAAAGGCGAGGCGTCCTGATGTCGACTCTGAGAACGTACCTTCAGTTGTGTCGATTCCCGGCGGTGTTCACCGCATTGGCCGACATCGTGTTGGGATATTTGCTGACACGGACAGGTGTCGACTCTGGATCTCAGCTGGGTCTTCTGCTGGGAGCATCGGCAGGTCTCTACCTGTCCGGGATGGCTTGGAACGATATCTTCGATCGCAAGCAGGATGCCGAGGAACGTCCGAAGCGTCCCATCCCCTCGGGGCGAATTTCGCTTCCAGCAGCTGTCATGTTCGCCAGCGCGCTGACCGCGATAGGACTCACCTGTGCGGCTGCCGCCGGGATCCGCAGTCTGGCGGTGGCTGGGATGTTGACTGTTTGTATCTTTCTCTATGACGGAGTTTTGAAGAAGACTCCGTTCGGCCCGTTCTTCATGGGCAGCTGTCGGTTTTTGAATGTGATCCTCGGGGCGAGTACAGCTGGCGTCCGGTTTGCGAGTGCGTGGCAGATGCCTCAGCTGTGGGTGGCGGTCAGCCTGGGTGTTTACATCATGGGCGTGACGTGGTTCGCCCGGACTGAGGCACTCACATCGCGCCGCAGTGTGCTGACATTTGCAGCGGTGATTATCAATGCCGGCTTGCTGGGACTGGCCACCTGGATCGGCGGCTGGACGATCAGTTCTGGATTTCTGATTGGAGCTGGGGGAGTGCGCGACCCCAAGATGGTATTACTCATCCTGGGGATGATCGCCCTGACGATCAACCGCCGAATCTTCATGGCCATTCAGCATCCTGAACCAGCTTATGTGCAGTCGGGTGTCAGGATGATGCTGCTCTCCGTGATCATGCTCGATGCGACTTGCATCTACTTCAAACTCGGCGATCCAGGTCTGGTCTACGCCGCATCGGTCGCGTGCCTAGTCATCCCCAGCCTGATCATTGGCAAGTGGATGTCGATGACGTAGTCCTTCGTCGTGTTCAGATGTGATCTCAAACCTGATCATCGCGGGTTTTGAATTCGGACCCACATCGCGGGTATAGTGGTAGACTGCAACCAAACTGCGATGTGATGTGGAGACCCGAGCATGAATTCTCTTTTCCCCTGCGGCCAGACCCGTCGTGAGTTTGTCTGGCAGATGGGCGGCGGATTCGCTGGCTGTGCCCTCACGTCGATGCTGGCTCAGGATGGGTTCTTCACCCGGCATGCGTACGCCGCTCCCGCCGCTGCGATGAATCCACTGGCCGCGAAGGCACCGCAGATTCCAACGAAGGCCAAGAGCTGTATCTTCCTGATGATGAACGGGGCTCCAAGCCAGGTCGATACATTCGACTACAAGCCCGCGCTCACGAAGTATGCCGGAAAGTCGCTCCCCGAAGACAAGAAGTTCATTAACAGTGGCGGTCGCAAGGTCGGATTCCTGACGCCGAACTTCCGTCCGTTTCATCCCGGTGGCGAGAGCGGGCTGTTGATTTCGGATTACTTCCCGAATCTCCGCAAGCATGCCGACAAGCTGGCGGTCATCAAGTCATGTCACGCCGACAGCCACGCCCACGGCTCCGCCCTCGTGCAGATGAACACCGGCAAGACACTAATCGGTCGGCCGTCGATGGGCAGCTGGGTGGTGTATGGGTTGGGGACAGAGAACCAGAGTCTGCCGGGTTATGTGGTGATGCTCGACAAGCGGGGCGGTCCGATCTCAGGCCAGCCGAACTGGGCCAGCGGTTTCATGCCGAGTACTTATCAAGGGACGCTCTTCCGACCAGTCGGCAATCCGATTCTGGATCTCAAAGGCCCCGAGTTCATGGACCAGCAGGCCCAGCGGCGGCAACTCGATCTGCTTGGTAAACTGAATGAGAAGCACATGCAGGCACGGGCCGGTGGACAGGATCTCGCCTCCCGCATTCAGACCTACGAACTGGCTTACCGCATGCAGTCGGAGGCCCCCGAGGCGGTCGACCTCGGATCTGAAACTCAGGCCACACTGAATGCGTACGGTGTGGGAAGGCAACCGACCGATGAGTTTGGACGCAACTGCCTGATTGCGCGGCGAATGGTCGAGCGAGGGGTGCGGTTCATTCAGCTCTATTCAGGCGGTGGCCACCTCGAAGAGACCTGGGACGCTCACGAGAGTATCGAAAAGAACCACGGTCGACACGGGGCAGAAGTCGACCAGCCGATTGCCGCTCTGCTCGACGATCTCGATCAGCGTGGGTTGCTCGATTCGACCCTTGTCGTCTGGGGCGGTGAATTCGGACGTATGCCCTTCAGCGAAGGTCAGGGGGCGCCCGGACGCAATCACAATCCCTACGGCTTCAGCATGTGGATGGCCGGGGCGGGCGTCAAAGGCGGCATCAGCTATGGCGAGACCGACGAGATTGGCTTCGAGGCTGTGTCAGATAAGGCCCATGTGCATGACATCCACGCCACGATTTTGCACCTGATGGGGCTCGACCACGAGCTGTTGACCTACTTCCATCAGGGCCGCGACGAGAGCCTGACCGATGTCTTCGGCAAGGTGATTACCGGGATCCTCGCTTGATGAGTGGCTCCCGGTGCGGAGTATAGCGTCATCGCCGTTGCAGCTGATGGCGATCAGGGACGGATGACAGTGGTCGAATCTGGACTACTGTGCGTTGGCCGGATGCGTGTTTCGGTGGAATCGGCCGTGTGAACTGAAGGTAGGCACCTCGGCCTCGCTCTTCAGGCGGTGGGCGATGGCTTCCAGCTGACGTGTCGTGGGCGGACTCTGGCGGGCAGCCAGTTGCAATATGTCGATCTGAACATCGGCCGGGAGGCAGGCCATGAGCTCGCTGACGTGTTGCGAGGGAAGCACACACACCGTACGCGCGAGTGTCTCTGAGGATTCCATCATCAGGGCGGGAAGCCAGTCCGAAAACCTCGATGTGACCAGAAACTCCAGCGGGTTGATATGCAGCTGGGGATCATGAGGCGCTGCTTCTTCCATCGCCTGCAGATCCACATCGTCATAGTTGTTTCGTCTGGCAGCGACGATTGCCCAGCCCAAGGCGATGAATACGAGTCCGACACCACAGAGTGGATACAGTGCTGACGGGTCACGCAGTGGGTCCAGCGAACTCACCGCTTCCGCGACAGGCGCGCTGGCGATGCGCTCTCCCGGGATCAGGTCGATGACAACTTCCGGAGTTGGACCCTGATCGGGAAGAGCGCCTTTGACTCGCTTCAGCAGCTGGCTGTTGACATCGCGTTCGATCAATTCGAAGGAATTCCCGTCCGAACCGGTACGCATTTCCTGCTTGCGAAGATAGAACTCCTCGGGCACAGCCAGATGGACATGGACCAGCTCCGCCATCGCCTGGTTCAGACCGAGAAGATGAGCCGCGGACTTGGCATCTTTGGTTTTTGAATTCCGATCTGCGCGCAAGCTCGGCAGTGAACCGATCTCCGAGAGGTCAGGCATGGGCGGAGCCTGACCCGGTAATCGCGCGGTCAGGTGATCGATCGGGTCGGCCCAGGGATGCTCAACCGCCGCATGAAAAGGCACATCATCAATGAAGACCCCCACGCGGATTCCGTCGACATGCTGGAGCAGCTGTTCGATTCGACGGCGATAGATGGCCGACCGTTCGTCGCGTTGCTGGTCCTGCTGCCGTTTGAGTGGCTCGTCGGTGGTCGCTTCGTAAGTGATCCGACGATCCAGATCCATCACGATGACATCGTTGGCCGACAGGTTTCCCTTACAACCAGCGACAGCGGAGCGGACGGAGCGAATGATTTCCGGTGTGATTTCCGAACCGGGATCGGGCTTCAAGTAGACCGTCGCTCGCGACTTGGATTCCCGGTTCCAGCCGACCGTTTTGTCTTCGTCCCAGACGACTTCGGCTTTGGCGATGCCCGTCATCTGATTCAGCATGCGGCAGATCTGACGTGCTCGGGCAATCTCGCGAGCGGCTTCGCGTTCGCGACTTCCGGAGAAGTGGCCGAGTTTGGAGTTTGCAGCTTCCCACTCATCCGCCCAGTGCAGGTCGGAAGACTCTTCGGATTGCAGAGCCGCTCCCGCAGCTTCCGCGAACTCTTTGGGAACCTGAACCTGGCCGTTGGCGTACTCGAACTGTGAGACACCGGCCTGCTGCAGGCGGCGCCGGACCTCACCCGTGTTCTGACTCAGGGAAGAGGGGACCGAAAGCATTGTCATTTCGGTCGAAGAGTGATTTGTCAGCTGCAGAATGCCGAGGACCAGTGCAATTGCGACGACAGCCAGTCCCATCCGACCGCGAGGGGATCGCCACCACGCAGTCGATCGATTGTTCTCGGTAGAGGTGTGTTCATCCATGGGAAGATGCCAACTGACGATGATTCAGGAGAGCGCCGACTGAAAACGGACAACCTTCAACAAAACAGGCCGCCGCTTTCGCGACGGCCCGAATGTGAGTGGCTGGTTAGGCCACCTTGGCGATCTTGTTGGAGCCCGGGCCCCCACGCGGTGGGTAGCCGTACTCGCGGAGCTTGCCGGAGAGGGTCCGAATTCCAATCGACAAGGCCTTGGCGGTCAACTCACGGTTACCACCGTACCGGTTGAAGGTTGCTTCAATCAGCTTGCGTTCCATTTGAGCCAGGGTCATGCCTGGTTCGCCGGTTTCGCCTTCGCTGTTCTGCTCCAGCCATGGTTCCAGGTCAGAGACGCTGAGGTCATCGGCGGAGGCGAGCGAACAGCAGCGGCTGATCACGTTCTGCAGCTGCCGGACGTTGCCGGGCCACGCATGATTTCGCAGACGCTGGAGAGCTTCGGAAGAGATTCGCTTCTGGGGCTGACCTTCACGAACTGAACATTCGAGGAGGAACTGCTCAGCCAGCGGAGCCACGTCTTCGGGACGATCACGCAGTGGCGGGACAACGATGGTGTGCTGCCTGCACAGCCGCAGCAGTTCGCGGTGGAACTTGCCTTCGTTGACCAGCTGATTCAGATCGGCGTGTGAGCTGACGACGATTCGCACGCGGACTCCAACATCTTCCGAGCTGCCCTGGGGGCGGAAGGTACCGGTGGCGAGCACGCGGGCCAGCTGTTCCTGGAGGGGAACCGACAATGTTTCGATGTCTTCGAGGAGGAGTGTCCCGCCCTGGCCGCCTGCGAGGCGACCGGGGTGATGCACATCACCGAAGAGTTCTTGTTCCAGCAGATTCGAAGCCAGCACGCTGCTGCACAGCTTGAGGAACGGGCTGCGAGTGCCGAAGCGGGCGACATGAATCGCACGAGCGACAACCGTTGTCCCGACACCAGCTTCGCCGACAACCAGCACTGGGCGATCGTGTTCGCTGGCGGTCTGGACCAGACGGCGGACATCGTCCATTGCCGGGCTGATTCCGACCAGGTCGTCGAACATGCGGCCTTCGAGGCGGCGCTTCAGCTGCAGGTTCTCAGCCACGAGTCGCGAACGACCAACAGCGGAGAAGAGCAGGCGGCCCAGCTTCTCAGGAGTACAGGGTGGATCGAGGACATCACAGCCAGCGGGCTGAGCCCACACAGCTCGATCCGCCAGAGCCGGAACCACGATGAACTGTGTCGGCTTACCCGCGATGCGGACCGTTGAGTTCAGGTTTCGGATCACTTCATGTGAGGACGGTTCGTCCAGAACACACGCGGCGAAATCGTCCGTGGACAACCCCTGACGCAGCTCGTCGAGTGTGGAGTACATCACGGCGTCATAGCCGTTCTGTCGGACCACCATCGCCAGACGCGACCGGGAGGGTTCATGAACTGACCATACGGCTACACGTCCTGTGAGCCGAATTGTGGCAGGCATCAGCGAGTCCATCATGGCTCGGGAAACCTTTTCCAAGAGGGATCGGAGCGCACGTTGAGCGGGACATTTGCGAGTGCAGATGCCTGATCAAGTGCAGAAACGATGAGTGACGGGATGGGTTGACAGCTGCGTCGGGCGTACGGAAAGCGAGGGGAGTTCAGTCAGCGATTCGAAGCGTGGGTCCGATTTGGGAGAGCCGGTGGAGAACCAGCAAGAAGTCCCAGGATCAGTGTTCGGCCTTGAGTCACCTTATCGACAGAGCTTCCTCGGGTTACCGCGTGGGTCGCACGCCGCAACTGACGAAAGGGAAGGGAGTTGGTGAGGGGGGAAGTGGTGGGAGACGTGATGGGACGAGTGATATCGCCCCCTCGTGAAATCGGTCAACGCGTTTCATTAACGTTTTCAAGACTTCTGAAGACAATTTACTTTTATGCAAAAACCGTTGTAGGGGTGACAACGAAACGTCGTGTGTACTGCAAAAAACCTAGGAAAAACGCTGGTTTTGACTCTTTAACAGGGCTCCAACGGGCACTTACTGACCTCCAGTGCATTCGTCGTGCCAACGGCTTCAGAATGAAAATCGCCATTTTTTCTGAAGTTGCGATTGCGGCAGAATGTGCCTCGAGGCCTCGTTGTTGGGACACGATTTTCCGTGTGAATCGAAGTGGCTGTCGGTCCGTGGATATTCGGTTGAGGTCATATGAACTCTGAACTGTCGTCAGTGACCGATGTATTGAGTTCCAGTGCACAGAATTGGGTGTGCTGGCCATCTCTCTCAACGCCATCTGGAGTTCCGGGACAATCCGACAGTGGTGTCGTACCGCTCCAGCCACCGGCTCTCTGGCTTTTGAGTAGTCATCGAGACGGA
>QWOR01000138.1 GCA_003669575.1 Planctomycetota bacterium
GGGGTCAGGCTGGGCACTTTCGCAGCGGTATAGACATCAATACGGCTGACGAAAATGCTGTAGACCGATTTGAGACTCCGAGGATCCTTGCGGCGCTGAGCCCCGCGCCAGACGGCATCGCGTGCCGCCTGATACTGCCGCGACGAGAAGATCAGCGTCACATTGAGCGTGATCCCCGCCGCCGAGAGCTCCTCCAGGCACGCCAGTCCCGCGGGCGTGGCAGGGACTTTAATCATGCGATTCGTGTGACCAGCGCTCCACGCCTTACCCAGCTCCACATACTTCGCCGCCCGTTCGGCGGTGCTCAGCGGACAGCTGGCGTCCTCCAGCAATGGATCGAGCTCGAAACTGACGTAACCGTCGTCACCACTGGTCCGCTGATAGACATCGGCAAACACCGCTTCGGCCCGCGAAACAAGCTGGTCAGTCATCTTCCAGGCGACCGTCGAATCATCGAACCCCTGCCCGATCAGCTGCTTTATCTCGCTGTCGAACCGCCCCGTCTTGATGAGATCGGCCACGATGATCGGATTGGAGGTGGCCCCGGTCGCTCCCAGAGCGTGGTTCTCCTGGACCAGTACCGGATCGATGCTGTCGAGCCACAGCCGGGTTCCACAGGCCACCAGTGATTGCAGTCCGGTCATTTGAGCTGTCCCCAAAATGCTCAGGAGAAAAAACACACAGCAGTTATCCTCGCCCGCAACCTGCTCCGTGGCAAGTCGGTTTCCCAAACCTTGAAACCGGAACGGGTTCAGTGGCGGATCGCCGGTCGGTCTGGTAGGGTTTCAGAACCAAAATCTTCGCTATTCGGTGGGAAGTCTCCGAACGACGCGAGGATCTTGTCGAGCCAACGTGTGCGGACGAGGTGATCGTGGAAGTCTTGGCGGAAACACAGGCAATCGCAGGCGTCAGCGGTAAAGAACGCGTGATCGAGGTCACCTATCCGTCCATTGCTGCCACAGGACTGGGACGGTTGATCGGGACCATCTGCTTCTCGATTCCCTTGAAGGTCGGTGGTGTTCCGCTTTCTTGTCTGCTGTTTGGTCTGCCTCTGGCCCCTCTCGGAGCCTTGATCTACCTCAGCCAGAAGGTGCTGGGGGATCGTTACATCCTGACCAATAAATCCGTGGAAATTCGCAAGTCGATCGGCAGCAATTTGGTCGGTCGCGTGGAGTTGTCCAGCCTGGCTGACATCACCGTCAGCGTTCTGGGCGGACAGGAGTTCAGCCGCGCCGGGAACCTCCAGCTGCGCGACAGCAAGGGCAGCATTCTGGCGACGCTGAACGGAGTCGTCTGGCCGGAGCGTCTGAAGAGCGCCATCCTGGAAGCCCGGCAGGCCCGCGTGAGTAACGATGCGGCATTCGCCCAGATTCAGGCCCGCAAGTAACCGGCCTCTTTGGCGGCATTCTCGATAAATAATCGAAACCCACAGCGATTCCCCGGGGTCCAAACCCTCGTTGGAAGGGTAAATCGCAGTGTTGAATTCACATTTGCTCTTGCACTTCCGACTCGAGTTGTCCACAAGACAACGTACTGAAGCATGGACGCGCCATGTCTCACAATACCCAAACCGCCTCTGTTCTGGGTATGATCCCGATAAACCATGACGACGTGATTTTCAGGACGATGGAGTGATCTCCCCAGTCACGTTGCTCTCATCCGCTGGAAGGGAACGAGGATGCTGCTGCCGAAATTGAAACGAATTTTGCTGAGTGGTGTATCTCTCTTTGCTGTACTGGTCTCCCCAATGGTGTTTGCTGAGGACGCGGAAGCGCCTTCAGTCGACCAGTTGCTGCCACCTGGAGTTCTGCTGCACGTCAAATTCTCGGATGTCTCTGACCTCCGGGAACGTCTCCCCAAGACCAGCCTGGGCAAGCTGTACCAGGACGAATCGATGGCCAAGATTCGGGACGAAGTCCAGAAGGGCTTCGACAAGGCCTCGGAAGAAGCCAACAAGGAACTTGGATTCCCGCTGAGCGATCTGCTCAATCTGCCCACGGGAGAAGCTTCGTTCGCTCTTGTTCAGCCCGCCGGACGTGATCTGGCTGGTGTGGCGTTGATGGATATCGGCGACCACAAGGAAACACTCGACAAGGCTCTCGGTAAGCTCGACGAAGCGTTGACCACCAAGGGCGGCGCCAAGAAGAAGACCGAAACCGTTGAAGATGTCGAAGTGACCGTCTACGAACTCGCCAAGGAAGGGGATTCCGAGGACGCCGCGAAAAAGACCTTCTGCTACTTCGTCAACGACGGGGTGTTTGTGGGTGGTTCAGACTTCGCACTGCTCGAGGAAATCCTCGGCCGCTGGGATGGCGAGTCAGAAGATGTCCTCGCTGAGCAGGAAGTCTACAGCTACATCCGCAAGAAGACCGCGACCCGTAGTGAAGACGAAGGAGCTGCCATCGAGTGGTATGTCGACCCGATCGGTCTGATCACCGCAGGTCTCAACTCCAGTGAAGAGACCGCGATGCAGGCGCTGATGTTCTCCAGCTACCTGCCCATGGTTGGCCTCGACAAGTTCAAGGGCATGGGCGGCAGCCTCGACCTGGCTCAAGACGGTTACGACATGCACACCAAGACCCTGACGTATGTCGAACAGCCCACGAGCGGTGTGCTGCGGGCCTTCGAGTTCCCGGCGACCGATCTGACTCCTCCGGCATGGGTGGGAGCTGATGCTCCGGCTTACTCCGCGATGAACTGGGATGCCTCCGGAGCCTACACTGCGCTGACGGAAATGACCGACGCGATCATGTCCAAGCCAGGCTTTGCGGATCAGCAGGTCGCAGGCATCTCCAAGGATCTGGGATTCCATCTCAAGGACGATCTGCTCGACCTGCTCGATGGCCAGATCATCTTCCTGAGCGATGTGAAGGCTGACTCCGAACCTGTCGCCCAGCGGATGCTGATCGCCCTGAAGATCAAGGACTCGGCCAAGTTCCAGGAAACGCTCAACACGCTGCTGGCGAAGGCTGGCTCAGCGGTGACTGAACGTGACTTTGAAGGCTCCAAGGTCTACGACATCTCCGCGCCAGATCCGAACATGTCGCCCGCGCTGACTCTGTCGAAGGACAACCTCTTCGTCAGCACGCACGCCGACATGCTGGAATCCGCACTGCGAACCAGCCGGGAAGAAACCCTGGCTGATTCAAAGAAGTTCCAGGAAATCAAGAAGCTCTTCCCGGCGAAGAACTCGATGGTCTCCTACTCTGACACGGCCAAGAATCTGAAGCCCTACTACGACATGCTCAAGAGCGGCAAGCTCGACGGCGTGACCGAAGGGACCTTCAACTCCAGCCTGTTCCCGGACTTTGACAAGATCTCGAAGTACCTGTCGATTTCGGGGACCTACACGGTTCCCGATGAAAAGGGTGTCTACACCGAGGGCTTCCTGTTCGGTGCTGACGACTAGTCACGCGACATCACCATCGTTTCCGCCAGACAGGCTCACGGTTCTCCGTGGGCCTGTTTGCATTGGTATCAGGCACTGCTCACACTGGAGTCATGTCATCCGCAAGTGATTCCTTCGCATCTCCGTTCGGCCTCCATTCTCCCACCGCCACGATCAAGCTGGGCGGAAGCCTGCTTGACCTGACCGATCTGGCGGACCGACTCGAGCAGCTGAGGCCAGACTGGGGCAATCGCCCGATGGTGGTGGTCGGTGGCGGCCCAGCTGCCGATCTTGTGCGAGATTGGGACCTGCGGCATCAACTCGGAGAGGCGCGGTCGCACTGGCTCGCTCTCGACGCCCTGGAGCTGACCTCGCGCCTCCTGGTGCATCTCTGGCCGATTGCACAACTCGCGTCTGTGAGCGAGCTCGATGCGTGCTGGCAGGCGGGGTGCGTCCCCGTCATTCGAGCTCGCGAATGGTTCGAACTCGCCGCTGACAATTCTCAGCCCTCGCCGCCCCAGAATTGGCAGACGACCACCGACACGATCGCCGCCTGGATCGCCTCGGTCTCTCACTCCGCATCTCTCTGGCTGTTGAAGTCCGTCGATCCCCCCGCCTCACTGACCGAGGCCGTACAACAAGCACTCGTCGACCCAAACTTCACCTCCTGGCTGCCCCCCAACGTCCCTCTGCAATGGGTCAACATGCGTGCATCGCCCGATCAACCAGAGCTTTAGAGCGCATCCCGTAAACGCACCCCTCAATGGATGACCGAGCGAGAACGGATTCAGGCTGCGATTCGTGGGCAACCGGACCTCAAGCTCAAAGAACTCAAAGCCCGATTGGGAACGCGTCTCAGTGTGCAGACCATGTGTCGGGCTCTCCAGCAGCTGCGTCTGTCCATTAAAAAAGCCTTGAAGGCCGCCGAGCAGTTGAGTCCTGATGTCGATCAACAGCGGTTCGTTATGGCGTTTGCTGCAGGCGGGACTGGATCCGGAAAAGCTGGTGTTTCTGGATGAAGCTTGGGCGAAAACGAACATGCCCCGCCCTCGCGGAAGGGCGTTGTGTGGCGAGCGTCTGGTGTGCCACGCTCCCTTCGGTCACCGGAAGACAACCATGTACCTGGCGGGTCTGCGACAGAGCGGCCTGACCGCTCCGCTGGTGATCGATGGTGCGGTCAATGGAGCGGTGTTGAGACCCTGTCGGACACCTGTTGGCCAACTGTTCGATCGATTCTCACCCAGTGAATGTTTCCACTACTTCGGACACTACGGATACCGCTGCACATAAAAGGGATCCGCTCTAGCCCCCTCTTCACGTACACGATCTGATGTTTTTTCGCACATCGATGGCGAAATCCGATCTTGCGTTGAATGCGAAATCACTTCGGTTGGTTGATTGACGAAGTCTTGACCTAAATCCGGCCGGAAAAGGGGGCATATTGAGTGATGCCCATGGTGTAACTCTGGAAGGTGACTTCCAGTGCTCGGATCCGCCCCGTGAAGATCGAATTCGGTCGGTCTTGCGGGGCGGTTCCTATTTACCGCCTGACGAATGAAGGTGGTGAATTCGGTTAGCTATTCGGCAGTGAGGTTTTCGCGGACGGAGGTCAGCTCGCTCATGCGGTGCTGACCTTCGCGAGCATGCGTGTTCTGCCTGGGCGTGGTGCCGGGGCGGTTGTGTTTTTGCACGACCGCCCGCGAGCAGGGGCGGTCCGATTTGAGGAACGTCCCATGATCGATGTGATGCGTTGTACGAGTCCTGTTCGTTTCTCTCAGACAGATGACTTTCTGAGCCTGCTGCCTGCGATCTCCCGGTATGCGAGCCGGGCGTTTCGGTTCCTGGATGTCGAGGCTCGGGACGAAGCGGTTCAAGAGGTTGTGGCGAAGTCGTTCTCGGCCTACCAAGGGCTTCTGGATCGGGGCCGAGGAGATGCTATCGCCGCAGCTCCGCTGGCCCGGTATGCAATTGCCCAGACGAAGGCGGGGCGATGCCTGGGTGCGGAGCTCAACTGCGATGATGTCAGCAGCCGGTATGGACAGCTGAAGCACGGGATTGAAGTCAGATCCTTGGAGCACCTGGACGAAGCCGATGGCAAATGGAAGTCGATCTTGGTTGAGGATCCCAGTGCGACTCCGGCCGAGATTGCAGCGATCCGGGTCGACTTCCAGGACTGGCTCGACACCCTGCCCTCACGGTTGCGTCAAATTGCCGAACAGCTGAGTCTCGGAGAGACGACGCAGGTGGTGGCTCAGCTATTTCACTTGACCGCTGGCCGGATCAGTCAGATCCGGAATCAGCTGCAACGTGCCTGGCAAACGTTTCAGGGAGAGGAGGTCACGCTGACCTGAACTGCGAATGTTATGTTGAATGAATTGCTTCATCCTACGCTGAACCTTCAGCCTCTGGGGACCGGCAATATGTCGGTCCCCAGAGGCGATTTCTTTACCTATCAGACAAGCTGGTAACCGCTTCCCACGAACGGATATGCTCTAATCGTGTCGATTCGATAATCGAAGGCCTGCCAAACCCCGACCCCAAAACAAAAACCGCAGCTGGCCAAGTCGGCCAACTGCGGCGTAACTTCTGTGGCGACCTACCTATTTAGAAGTCAGCGTCACTCAAGACGTTCTGCCCGTACCGTCCGCCCATCGGGGTCAACAACCGGGCATAGACATCGTCAGCGATCGAAGTGGAGATCACCTTACACGAGCCATCGCAGAAAGCCATGTTGACAGCACCAGGATGAAGCGAAGAAGGACGCGGGCTTGCGCCGTCAGTTGCCCCTGCTAGATTGTCATTGATTCGAGGGTCAGTTCCTGCAGTGGTTGCAATTGAAACCGAGCTGAGAACGAGTCCTGTCGCTTTACTGGACGGGTTAGGTCCGCCGATTCCTTGGGCAGTGCCATAATCCGAAATTACTCCAGACGCTTCGGCAACAGCCAATCCGATCGCATTGTTGCCAGTTGCCGCAGAAGCCCAGCCACCGTAATTCCCAGACGAAAAGCGAACGATATTAATATTCTCAGCGAGGAGAATAGTCTGCGACGTTCCATCCGCCGCACTGATCTGATCGAGGTTCGTCGTGTAACCTTGATTATTATCCTGACGGAAGAAGACGCCCGAGGCTGCCGTTACTTGATAGTCGTCCGAATTAATATTCCCTGAACCGGTGTCGTTGAACGAGTGATCGTAGCGGCTGATCGTGTGCTGAATATCGTTAGGCAAAGGCCAAATCGAACTTCCGATGTAACCACTGTTAGCGGCGTACGACATAGCTCCTGAGCCTGAATTCTGATCGCTGGGACAGTTAAATATTTCGATGCTGTTCGTCAGAAGGCTATCAGTTGAATTCGGATCGGTAGGTGTCTGATTGTTGGATACTTTGAGTCGATCGAAGAGTGTCGTATTTTCTGTGTAAGGAAGCAGTTGAACTGCCCAAGAGGCCCCAATCCGGTTGGGCGTGCTGTTGTCGCCGTAATCGATACGGTAACTCGATGTGGCAGCATTCGAAGTTGTCAAATAGGGAAGTGCACCTCGCTTCGCAGTCGCGTACGACTGCACCGCAATCCCGACGTTTCTCAGATTATTCTGGCACTGAGTGCGGCGGGCGGTTTCGCGGGCGTTTTGAATCGCCGGCAGAACCAGTGCAGCCAAGGTCGCGATGATCGAGATCACGACCAGAAGTTCGATGAGGGTGAAGCCGCGACGCTGCGGCTGACGAAAGAGCGGGCGGCGGACGTACATGAGAGTCTCCAGGCTGCCGAGAGTGTGGTGAAAGGGGATTCCCGGCGACGACACATCGTCAGGAAGGTCGCTAAGCGACTGGCCGGTTTCACCCCCCGGCCTGGACAAAATGTGGGAAATCGTGAGACGCTGATCGAGTGAAACTCAATCAAGAAGGTGTTGTGATCTGGATCGCTGAAGGATTTCACAGCGGGCGCTGTGTTGCATTTTGCAGCAGCCCACCAATCCTGCCTCCATTATGCGACGTGTGAAGTTCGAAGAAAAGGCTGTTTTCCGTAGTTCCGTGCCTGGATCGCCCGGGAATCCCGTCCCGCGACTGGTTCTGCCGAATAGAACACGCAAATCTCA
>QWOR01000064.1 GCA_003669575.1 Planctomycetota bacterium
AGTGAGGCCTGCTCCTCGGCCATGCCGTAGAGCATCTGGATTTCCCACGCATCCTTCGGAATATCCAGCTGTTTCGCGCAGGTGACTGCGTGTGCGAGGCTGCGCAGGTTGTGGCTGGCGATCTGCGGCCGCAGCCAGTTTCGTTCCTCAAACAGCTTGCGAGTCAGCTTTTCAAAGTTGGCGTCAGACTTCCACTTCTGTCGGTAGACGGGAGCCTGCCAACCACGGTACTCGGCGTGAATCGTTTCGTAATCCCAGTATGCCCCTTTGACGAGGCGGATCGAGATCGGAGTCCCGCGTTCGTCGACCCACTCGCGAAACTTGAGCAGGTCCGCCTCCGAGTCTTCCAGGTAGGCCTGGATGACAATTCCCACATCGGACCAGTCTCGAAACTCGTCCTCCAGCAGCACCTCGCAGAAGATCTGTTGGGTCAGGCCCTTATACGAGGACTGCTCCATGTCGATATGGACATAGGCTTCGTTCTCGCGCGCGGCCAGCAGAATCGGACGCAGCCGGGCTTTCACCGCTTCGGAGCTGCGAACCGGATCAATCGGTTTGAACTGGCTATACAGAGCCGAGAGCTTGAGCGAGACCTGACAACGGGGGATAAAGCCCGAGTCATCTCGGTCAATGAGGTCATTCTCGGGCCACTTATCGGCCATTGGAGAGAGGTTCGTCAGTAGATCGAGATAAGCCCGCTGGTAGGCTTCCGCCTCAGGCTCGCTGATCACGGCTTCACCGAGCAGGTCGAGCGTAAAGGCCAGCCCCTGTCGACGCAGACGGTTGACGCTTTGATAGACCTGATCCGGGTCGCTGCCGGCAATGAACCGCTCCGCCATCTTGCGGACGTTATTGCGGGCGTTCACCGCCAGAGCCTTGCCGAGCAGAGAGTCGGCATCGACGACTTCGAGAGCCAGACGGGCTGCGAGCGGCAGGTGCGACTGCACGTCGTCAAAGTATTCCTGCAGGTGCCGGGCGATCGACTCGCTCGACTTCAACGTCGGCAGTACATCGACAAAGCGGAACATCTGCACTTTGACCGAGGGGTCGGAAATCGCCCATTCCAGCAGGTGATCGAGCCACCAGCGGCGGTCAAAGATCGTCGGTCGCCGGTCTTCCAGCGCATTCCACAGCTCCCGCCCCAGCTGGAGCGTCTCCTCATCGAGGGATGGGGGAGCAGATTTCGTTGCTTTCCGTGCCACTGTGTCTCGCGTCCGTGTGTCAGGTCCAACATTCGGGCCGCGTAGTTTAGGGGAAAGCCGTGTCGTTGTCGTGTCTGGTTTGATGCCGGATTTCGGATCGCCGCTGGCAAATTGGAACCAGCCACAGGAACGTGCAACACGCACCCTCCCTGATTTACACCAGTTCGCGAATCACTTCCCCGTGATCAATGGCCGGAACGGGACGGCCCGCGTGGTTCAGGAATGCCACATCGGGGTCGATCCCCAGGACGTGAAAAATCGTGTGATGCAGGTCACCGGGACGCAGCGGACGCTCTGAGGGGACTTCCCCACGGCGATTGGTCGCTCCGATGACCTGTCCGCCCTTCAGTCCGCCACCAGCCACGAGCACCGAAAGCGCGTTCCCCCAGTGATCCCGGCCGGGCGTCCCCTTGCTCATTGGAGCGCCGCCGTTGCCACCGTCGTTCATCTTGGGAGTCCGGCTGAACTCCCCGCAGACCACGACCATGACCTTACCTAGCAGGTCGCGTTGTTCGAGGTCGGTCAGCAGCGTACTGACTGCTCGATCGACTTTGGGCAGATACGACTCCATCGTACTCTGATGGTCCCAGTGCGAGTCCCAGCCGCCGAAGTGGCACGTGACGATTGTCGAGCCAGCCTCCACCAGTCGACGGGCCAGCAGCACACTCTGGCCCCAGGTATTCCGGCCGTAACTCTCCCGCATCTCGGGGGTCTCCCCTTGAATGTCAAAAGCTGCGCGAGCCTGGGAGCTTGTGACCAGATCGAACGCCTGCTGGTCGAAGCGACTCATGGCGGTGATCAGCCCCTTGCGGTCGGCATTACGACGGATGCGATCAAGATCGTTATTCAAAGTGCGACGATCTCCGATCCGCTCCATCGTCAGCCCTCCGATCGCGCCGAGATTGGCGACCTGGAACTTCTCGGCATTCGGGTCGCCATCGGTTTCAAACGGGTTGTACTCGGCCCCCAGATAGTTCGCGCCGAAATAGCCGGGGCGCAGGCCGATACTGCTCGCATAAGGAACTGACGCCAAAGCGGGCATCCCGGGCTGGCGAGATCCCAGGACCTTCGCGGCGATACTGCCAAAGAATGGATATTTGCCCGCAGTCGCCCCGCCGTTGGCATCGCCGCGCCCGGTCAACATCCAGTGACCACCGGTGAAGTGGTCGCCATTGTCGTGATGCATCGAGCGAATGATCGAGAATTTGTCGGCGACCTTTGCCTGGAGCGGAAAGAGTTCGCCGATGTCCATCCCTGCCACATTCGTCGGAATGTGCCGCCAGATGCCGCGGTATTCACTGGGGGCATCTGGTTTCGGATCGTATGTATCGTGGTGACTTGGACCTCCGTCGAGCCAGATCAGGATCAGCGAGGTATCCTTCTTGGCCCCCTGACTCGCAGCTGCCTGCCGGGCCTGCATGACCTGGCCGAGCGAAATCGCCCCCATGCCAGCCAGCCCCACCTGGACAAACGAACGACGGGTGACGCCATCGCAGTAGCGAGGGCTCTGGGAACCTAGCGGGATTCGGAACATACTCTCAATCCTATTTGACCGTGCCTCGGCACACGCATCCACATCCTCTTATCTTAGTTAAAAAATCGGAGAGTGTGTACTGCGAGTTGAATGTTTTGGGAATCAGCGGGGATGCAACCTCAATCAAACGGATCAACACTCTCCGACGATCAACCCCAGAAGAATCAAGGCCAAGCACGTCGAAACGCTGACGATCAAGGAGCCGCGGCGGATTTCACGGTGCCCCGATCCCCAACCAAAATGGCTTCCCTGGCGATGCCAAAGCAGAAGGCCCAGGGGAGTCGCGATCGCACCAAACAACCACAACACCCAGATTGGTGAGCCGTGTTTGAGCATCTCGCCACAATCACCCACGCGATCAAGCGATCCGGCCCCAATGTAGAGCCCGTTCGCGATTAAGCAGAATCCGGCAAAAAATCGTGCGAGGAATGCCTCGCTCAGGCGAAGCCAAATCGCGGTAGCCCAGAGTCCTAAAGGGATGATGCTGCCCAGAAGTGGTCCAGCCCACACGACCAGCAATGGATGTGGGTTCTCTGACACATCAGTGCGAGAGATTGTCAGCGGATGCAGTACAACACACGCAACGTGTCCTCCGCTGACGATGGCTCCAAACACGTGGCCCAGTTCGTGGACCGCCTGCATGCCCAGCCATGAACCTAGCAATGAGGTAATCACTAGAATTGGCGGACGAACGTTCATGTGTCGGCGTCCGCCAGTGACTTACCTAGAAAATCCCCAGCTTGTCCCGGGCATCATCGGTCATACGGGCGGGAGTCCACGGGGGTGACATGACCAGGCGGATCTTGGCCTCGGTCACGCCGGGCAATTGCTCCAAAGCCGTTTTCGCCTGATGAACGATCTGCGGGCCGGCGGGGCAGCTGGGGCTGGTGAGGGTCATTTCCACCTGGACCAGGCCCTCGTCCCCCTGGTTGATCGTATAGACCAGACCGAGGTCGACGATGTTGATGAATAGCTCCGGGTCGATGACGCTGCGGAGTGCCTCGATCATCTGCTCTTCATCGGCGTTCAACAGCTCGGCCCCGGGAGGCAGCTGGGAACAGGGCGATGGAGTCGCGCCGGTTACGTCAGCAGAGGCGGGAGTCGCAGCCCCCCCCTCGGCGGGTGGATGCGAACAACAGCCCTCGCCGTGAGTGTGAGCATGGCCAGCGGCGGGTTCCTTGGAACAGCTCGCGGGTCCGTCGATCGAAACAACGGGCAACAGATTATCAGTCGAACCACTCATCGGTTGGATCAAACTTGGGAAGGACCAGAATCAGCACTTTCATCCGGCCCAGGGCCCGATGACGTGTTTCCGGTCGGATCAGAATGCAACTCCCCGCCTGAACCGGGATCACCTCTTGATCCAGCTGCATTCGGGCGTCGGCGGAGCACTCCAGCACATAATAGACCTCGGTCAGGGTCCGGTGGTAATGCAAACGGGCTGTTTCGAGGATTTCTGTGACATGGACCGTGGCGGGAAAGTCAGCCAGATCGCCGAACGCCCGCTTCGCCAGACCGCACGGACACTCCACCGGAGAGATCGCGTTGAAGTCAGCGATCTCATACCCAGGGAGGGCCGTCACTTGTGATAAACCTTGTTCGGGTCGAAGACACGTTCCTGGACCACGGCCACGCTCTTACTGGTGCGGTCCACTTCCCGGAAGAAGCAGCTGGGGTAACCCTCGTGACAGGCAGCCCCGCCAACCTGCTGCACTTTGACCAGAATGGCGTCGGCGTCGCAATCGAAGTAGACCGCCTTCAGGATCTGGACGTTGCCGCTTTCCTCGCCCTTCCGCCATAACTTCTTGCGGCTGCGGCTGTAGTAGCAGACCTTGCCCGTGCGGAGAGTCTCTTCGTAGGCCTCTTCGTTCATGTAGGCCAGCATCAGGACCAAGCCCGTTTCGGCGTCTTGAGCGATGCAGGGCATCAACGAAGCTCGGCGGAAATCGGGACTGTGAGTCGGCTCGGTCATATTGTCCTCAGCGTGATTGGGCAGCGTCTCGCATATCGCAATGTAACGCTCACAAGGGATCAGACCAAGAGTGGCGCCCTACCCCACGTCCGATTCCGATCGAAACCGATCGCGAAAGACTGCTGAGTATAGGTGGGACCTGTCATATGGCCCCCTCACTCAGCCTCACCGGGTACTCGCCATCTATCGCTGGGTGGCCCCCGGTTGCAGCTTTGGGCTACCGGGGCGGCGGAGCCAAAGGAGGTATTCACAACAGAGGTCTAACACGACATGCCTCTTGTGCCAAGACACACCGGTAGGCCCCAAAGCGAGCCAACCGGTGCCACCCAGCCTAGCCAATAAGCTTCTTCGAGCGTGCCACCCGACCCGCCATATTCAGTCCTTCATCGGATCAGAGAGTCCCTTGTCATTGCCACCCAGGGCGCGTTTCCGCGCGGCAGGCCATATCGTCCGTGCCGTAGTATCTTTTGACTTAACTACCGTCCAGCAGGACTGCAAATCCCATTTCCCATCTCGGTTCACATCACACTGGTCATGAAACTCCGCCTCAACATTGGTGATAACTACACCAACGGACTGATCATCTATCTGATTGAACTCGAAGATGGTAGCGCGCGCACGCACTTCTTTGGCGGACACTTCGCTATAACTCATCAGAAAATCCTCGTATTCATCCTTCCTTGTGGGGGATAAGTATTTACACTCCTTCGGGAATTGAAACAAGCACGATATCAATACGTTCTTCTTCGTCAGAAATCCGAATCTCGGATCAAGAATTTCCTCATCCAGCAATAATTCAACAGGAAACTGTGAGCAAGAGACTCGAACCCCGGCATCTGTGATTCCTGGATGGTTTTTCTTGAGAAGCTCTTCCAGATATCTCAGCGTTGCCGAATCGGGGGACTCCCACGCTTTGCCACCAGAGTCTCCTACGAGACTGCATGCCAACACACATAGACACGCTCGGATGATTCTTGCTGACACTGCTTTCTGCTCCTGAAGGTGTGGACTGGAATAATATGGCAGGGTGGCCCGGACCCTGCTCTGAGGGTCTGGGTTGCAGAGCAACAAGAGGTATACGGAACAGGCCATCCAGAAACAAGAACCTCTTGTTCCTGCGTCACCCAGACGTGCAAAGCCACGTCTGGGCCACCCCGCCTGTCTATTTCTGCCCATTGAACGCCCGACTGACATTCACACACTCAGCGGCACTGCTGGACAAGCCAGCAGTGGCACCCGGCGAGCCAACCGGTGCCACTCAGCTCAAAACACGACTTACTTCTTCTTATTCTTATGCTTTGTCACGTCGAATGCTTGGCCATCTAAATGAACGCCGATTACAACTAATGGGGGGTTTCCAAATGCAAACGCCATTGGGGTGTCTTCGTAGAACGCAACGGCCCAATACCAAAGATTTGACAACTCGTGGCGACGAAGTGCTATTTCAAAGCACTCCCACTCCTTCGCGTTATCAACTATAGTTGACAGTTTCTCGGTAGCCTTGATAACAATTAGATTAATGTCCTTTGGTATTTTTACCCCCGGATCCCACTTATCACTCCCGTTCTCATTCAAAGTGGAGGAGGTTATATATAGCTGCGACCTGAGATCAAATCCAATGTTGACCGAGTGCTTCTTAGTGTCTGCCTGAAACAAACCAAGCCCAACCAACGTTGCAGCAACAAATGTAAGTCGCATTGAAAGTCTCCATGAATGGAATGGTGTTCACGCAAACTTCTCGCCGGGTGCCACTGCTGGCTCGTCCAGCAGTGCCGCTGAGCGCTCGAGTGGCAGTCCAGCATTCCGTGGTTTGGAATAGTCGGCTAGAGAGGGGTGCCGAAATGGTGGTGTGGAAGCCGACGGTCAAACTCCGCCCCGCACTGCTGGACGAGCCAGCAGTGGCACCCAGAAGCGAAAGGTGTCCACACTATCGACCTCTCAGTGTCCTCGGGGTGGTCCAGGTGGCTTGCAACTTTTGGGGGCCGCAAGCCATGGAGGCTTTACACGTGTTGCGTGTCCCTAAGATTAGGCGATGATCTGCCGAACGGGCTCGCCGCCGTGCGAGATCGCGATGGGGCGGCCCGTGCGTTCGGGGACAGTGGTATGCGGGTCGATACCCATCAGTTCGTAAATCGTCGAAATGTAATCGGCGGGCGAGACCGGGTGGGCCGATGGGTAGGCTCCAATGGCGTCGGTTGCCCCGTGGACGTAACCCTGCTTCACGCCGCCGCCGAACATCAAGCTGAAACCACACTGCGGCCAGTGGTCGCGGCCCGCATTTCCGTTCACGCGCGGGCTGCGTCCCATCTCACCCATGACGACCACCAGCGTCGAATCGAGCAAGCCCCGCTGGTCGAGGTCAGTCAGCAGAGCTGGAATGACCTGATCGAGCAGCGGCAGGTTGAGATCCTTCAGCATGCCGAAGTTGTTCTGATGCATATCATACGCATGCCCGTAGTGGTCGAAGATTTCCTGATGCACACTGATGAACGGCACGCCACCCTCGACCAGTCGGCGGGCCACCAGCATGCTCGATCCCACGAGGTTCCGGCCATAAGCATCCAGCGTCTCGGGCTTTTCGAGATTGAGATCGAACGCGTCCCGCGTCCGCCCCGAGGTCAGCATCTGGAAGGCCCGCCGTTGGGCATCGCTCATCGTGTCGATCGCCGGGGATGACTGGACCAGTGCGAACTCGCGGTCGACTTGCGAGACAAGGCTGCGCCGACGGTCGAGGCGGTCGACGTTCATGTCGGGCAGTGCATCCGC
>QWOR01000343.1 GCA_003669575.1 Planctomycetota bacterium
AGTGCGTTTCATGCGAGCCAAATCACGGTTCTCTCAAGGAGGCTCCTGGAAACGGGTGCCTCCTTCTGCTTTGGGGTGGTGAGAATTCTTCGTGAGCGTGTGATTGCCAGTTTTTTGACTCGTGCGGGTTCGCACTGACACTGTTCATTCTCTAGAGGTTTCCCGTGGCCACGACCATTGCGACCCCCATTGAAAAGATCCGGAATATTGGCATTGTGGCCCACATTGATGCGGGGAAGACCACGACGACCGAACGGATTCTGTACTACACCGGCGAGTCCCACCGGATGGGAAACGTCGACGATGGGACTACGACGACCGACTTCGATCCGGAAGAGGCTCAGCGCGGCATTACGATCTATTCCGCCGCGATTTCGTGTCGTTGGAAAGATGTGTTTATTAACCTGATTGATACCCCTGGGCATGTGGACTTCACCGCTGAGGTGGAACGAAGTTTGCGCGTGCTGGACGGTGCCTGTGTGGTTTTCAGTGCCGTTGAGGGTGTTGAAGCCCAAAGTGAAACTGTCTGGCGGCAGGCCAATAAGTACAACGTGCCTCGCATCTGTTTTATTAACAAGATGGACCGGATTGGAGCGAGCTTTGAACGTGTGCTGCAGCAGATGGAACGGCGTCTGAATGCCGTACCGCTACCGCTGTTTATTCCCATGGGGGCGAGTACCACATTCAAGGGCATCATCGATCTGATTCAGCGCAAAGCCATGTATTTTGACGAGGCTTCGCTGGGCAAGAAGATCGAGATTACGGATGTGCCCGAGGAGTTCAAAGATGCGGTTGACGAGTGGCGTGGCAAACTGATTGAGTCGGTCGCAGTGCTCGATGACTCGGCGATGGAAATGTATCTGACTGATGGGGATTTGCCGGTCGACGTCATTCATTCACTGCTGCGGAAGGCGACTCTGGCTGGCAAAGTGCAGCCGACGTTCTGTGGGACATCGCTGCACTACTGTGGCGTACAGCCTCTATTGGATGGTGTTGTGGAATTCCTTCCCAGCCCACTCGATCGGCCACCGGTGGAAGGGGAGAATCCCACGGCCCGCAAGCAGACGGAGCTGCGAGTGACACGCAAGCCAGATCCGGAGGAACCATTTGCAGGTCTGGTCTTCAAAATTCAGGCCGACAAGCATGCCGATCTGTGCTGGGTGCGGGTCTATTCGGGCGTTCTCAAGAGTGGATCGCGGCTGCTGAATCCTCGCACAGGCAAGAAAGAGCTCATCAGTCAGCTGTGGCATATCCAGGCGGATGCCCGAGAGAAAATTGAGACTGACTTTGTGGGGCCCGGTGGTATTGCTGGTGTGGTGGGGCCCAAGGAAGTGGTGACTGGCGATACGCTCTGTGATCAGAAGCATGGAATTCTGCTGGAGTCGATCGTCTTTCCGGAGACCGTGATTTCGGTGGCTGTGGAGCCGGAAACGAGCGATGACCGGAAAAAGCTGGAGGAGGCACTGGCTCGCCTGGCGAAGCAGGACCCCACTTTTCGGGCCAAGGTCAGCGAAGAGACGGGCCAGACTATCATCAGCGGGATGGGTGAGTTGCACCTGGAGGTGCTGCAAAAGCGATTGCAACGCGACTTCAATCTCAATGTGAAGGTTCACAAGCCCCGTGTTTCTTATCGTGAAACTGTCCGCAGTGCGGCGACCGGCGAAGGTGAATTCCATCGCGCGGTGCAGGGCGTCGTGCAGCGGTTTGGCGTTAAAGTTCGCGTCGAGCCGTTTGAAGGCAAGGAGCCGATTTCGGTCGCGAGCGAGCTGAAGCACGATGCTCTGCCGCTGGATGTTACAAAAATCGTCTCGCAAGCGGTTCTTGAGGCTGCTCAGGCGGGGGGCGTGGTCGGTTATCCGCTGATGCACGTGAAGTTCACGGTGGTGTCTGTGGACTACGTACCGGGTGAGTCGACTGAAGAGGCCATCCGTACAGCTGTTTCCCAGGCGGTGTAGGCGACTTTGGGGAAGGCAGATGTCGGATTGCTGGAGCCGATCATGAAGCTGGAGGTTCTGACTCCCAGCGAATTCATGGGGAACGTGCAGGCCGATCTGAATCAGCGTCATGCGAGAATTATCGGCGCGGAGCCGCGTGACCACCTGACAGCACTGGAGGCGGAGGCTCCGCTGTCGCGGATGTTTGGGTACTCGACGCAGGTGCGGAGTCTGTCACAGGGGCGTGCTTCGTATTCGATGGAGCCACTAAAATACGATTTTGCCCCACAATCGGTGCTGGATGAGATGATGGGACGGTGAGATTTGTTATACTCCCGCTACGAATGGTGGGGGAAATGAGCTCGCCGTTTCGTAAAGCTGTGGTGTTGGTCGCGATGCAACTGTTTTTTCAGCATGATGTTGTGAAAATCGGTGAGTAGTGCGGATGGTGCGAAAAGAGGTTTAGTACTCTTTTCCACGAAAGCAATCGCGGTACGTTGACAATTGCGACGAGCAAAATTACCATTTCTCGCTTCCCGCTTCGGACGGTGCTGATTCGGGGTCTCGGGAAGATACGCAAGTCGTTGGTTCAAGGGGATTTACGTGGCCGGTAGCCGCATTCGCATTCGAATGGAAGCATACGACCATTCCGTCCTGGATTTGTCGGCAAGTGACATTGTCGACACCGCCAAGCGAACTGGTGCGGTGGTCCATGGACCCATTCCGTTGCCCACGAAGATTGAGCGTTACACGGTGCTTCGGTCTCCACACATTGACAAGAAGTCCCGTGAAACCTTCGAGATCCGCACTCACAAGCGGGTGATCGATATTGTTCAGCCAACCGGAAAGACCATCGACGCGCTGAATAAGCTGTCGCTGCCGGCGGGAGTGGATATCAAGATCAAGGCTTCGACGTAGTCGAGTCAAGTGTTGCGGCGGTTTGGATGTTGAGTCGATCTCGGCACCGGTGTCGCCAGGCGTGGTTGGTTGTGTGTTGGAATCTGTGTCGCAGTGAGGTTTGACATGCCGGTGGGACTTCTTGGCCGCAAGATTGGCATGACTCAGGTTTACGGTCCTGAAGGACAGTCAATTGGTGTGACTGTGCTTGAGGTGGGGCCTTGTCATGTTCTGCAGCTGCGATCTGTGGAGCGTGATGGCTACGAAGCTGTGCAGGTGGGATTTGCTGACAAGCTGAGTCGGAAGGACTTGGCTCGTGATCCAGCTTCCCGTCAGCGCAGTCGTGCCACGCGAGGTGAGCGTGGCCAGGTCGTGGCTCTGGCTGGGAAGAAGTCCAAGGCCCGTGAGGCCTCTGGCGTGGCTGCAGTGCCCAAGGCTGGGTGCGAGCCACAACGATTCATTCGCGAGTTCCGGACAGACGGCGAGCAGCACGGGTGTGAGGTTGGTCAGGTTCTGACCGCGAACGCACTCGAGGGCGTCAGCTACGTCGACGTGATTGGAACGAGCAAGGGCCGTGGTTTCTCCGGTGTTATGCGTCGTCATAACTTCTCCGGTCAACGTGCGTCCCACGGCGTGAAGAAGTGCCATCGCAAGCCTGGGGGCATCGGTGCTGCAACCGATCCTTCCCGCGTCTGGAAGGGTAAGCGGATGGCCGGTCGGTTTGGTGGTGATCGCCGGACGACTCGAAATCTGAAGGTTATGCGAATTGACGCGGAAAATCACATGCTGCTGGTCAGTGGCCCGGTTGCGGGGCCGAATGGCGGTTTTGTTGTGATTCGCAAGGCCAGGTAGGCTGGATTGATTGCCGTGTCGGAGTGAGAAGTCGCTCCACTCGTGAAGAACAGTCGCCTTCAAGTGTGTGTCAGGTGTAAGTCATGATCAATGTTCCAGTGGTCAACATGGCCGGTGAATCCGTGGGAACTTACGAGTTCGACCCGGCTGAGCTGGCTAAGGGGATCAACAAGCAGATGCTGCACGACGTGTGCGTGATGTACGCGTTGAATCAGCGTGTTGGTACATCCCGCACGAAGACTCGTGGTGAGGTGGCTGGTAGCACCAAGAAGTTGTTCAAGCAGAAGGGGACTGGTAACGCTCGTGCAGGCACGAAGCGTTCCCCGACCCGTCGTCACGGTGGTCATGCGTTTGCGAAGCGTCCTAAGGACTGGAGCTACCGTATGCCTCGTAAGATGCTGCAGGCAGCCACTCGTATGGCTCTCCTGAGCAAGTTCCAGGATGGTGAAGCTGTGGTTCTTAACGAACTGAAGCTTCCCGAGCAGAAGACAAAAGTTGTGGCTGGTGTTTTGAAGGCCTTGGGCGTGTCTGATCAGACTTGTCTCCTCGCCATCAAGGAACACGATCCAGTCGTCTGGAAGTGTTCGCGAAACATTGAGTCGCTGTGGGTTTCACCGGGATCGAATTTGAACGCGTATGACCTGCTGCATCAGAAGCGGCTGGTAATTACGCGTGAAGCGATGGATGAGATTCGTTCCCGTGGCAAGGTTGTTGAGGCAGGGGTCTGAACATGTCCGAACAAGCAGTACATGCAGACGTAACTCCAGTGGTTGAAGTCACAGGTGGAATTCAGCTTGAACCCTACCAGGTCATTCTGAAGCCGCTGGTTACTGAAAAGGGTACGCATCTCTCGACGCGTCACCATCAGTATCAGTTCAAGGTTCACCTGATGGCCACCAAAGCTGACATCAAGAAGGCTGTCGAACAGCTGTTCAATGTCCGCGTTCTGGCTGTTCGTACTCAGCTCTACAAGGGCAAGCCCCGACGGTTCAAGATGCGGTTGGGTCGGACCGGTGACTGGAAGAAGGCGATTGTCAAGCTGCATGCAGAAGACAACATTGCATTCTTCTAGGTTCAGGTGATTCGACGTTTCCTCGTCCGGATATGAGAGTCTGGCAACGGGTCAGTTCTCAGAAGACATAGATCAGGTGCAGCATGGGTATCCGAGTCTACAAGCCGACTTCCGCTGGCCGTCGCAATGCGTCGGTGAGCGATTTCGCGGACATCACGGATCGCAAGAAGAAGCGTGAAAAGTCGCTGTCCATTCGTTTGCCTCGGCATGGTGGCCGTAACTTCCAGGGGAAGATTACTGCCCGTCATCGTGGTGGTGGACATAAGCGACTGTACCGCATCATCGATTTTGCCCGTAAGAAAGATGGCATTGTCGGTGAAGTGGCCTTCATTGAATACGATCCGAACCGCACCTGCCGTATTGCACTGATTCAGTATGCGGACGGTGAGAAGCGGTACATCCTCGCTCCCTTGAACCTCAAGGCTGGCGACAAGATCCAAAGTGGACCTGGCTCCGAACCGAAGTTGGGTAACTGTCTGGCACTGAGCGATATTCCGGCCGGCACCCAGATCCACAATATTGAAATGCAGCCTGGACGTGGTGGTCAGCTGTGTCGTGCGGCAGGGACCTATGCGACTCTGAATGCACGCGAAGGCAATTGGGCACAGATTACACTGCCGTCGGGCGAAGTTCGTCGAGTTCCAAGTTCCTGTCGGGCCACGATTGGCCAGATCGGAAACCTCGACCACATGAACATCGTTATCGGGAAGGCTGGACGCGCACGCTGGATGGGCATTCGCCCATACGTTCGCGGTTCTGCCATGAACCCGGTCGACCATGCGATGGGTGGGGGTGAAGGTCGCCGGTCCGGTGGTCGTCATCCTTGTAGTGCGAATGGTCGTCCCTCGAAGGGCGGAAACACGCGTAAGCGTCGTAAGCCATCGAGCCGAGCCATCATTCGTCGTCGTTGGAGCCGTCGCAACGGTCAAAAGAAGATCTGATTCAAGTTTGGTTTTGGGGTGAGCAATGGGACGTTCCTTGAAAAAGGGTCCTTACGTCTGTCCGACGGTCATGAAGAAGATTCAGGCCCAAGACGCAGTTGGTCGTAAAGATCCCATCAAGACTTGGGCACGTCGTTCGACGATCTCTCCGGAGTTCGTAGGGCATACGTTCTTGGTTCACAATGGTCGTCAGCACACCCAGGTGTACGTGACGGAAGAGATGGTCGGGCACAAGCTCGGCGAATTCTCGCCAACAAGAACCTTCCGGGGCCACGGCGCCCGGGGCAAGAAGTAACGCGGAAAGCGAGAGGGTTCTGCAATGGTTCTGGTTCGTGCATTATGTCGGCACGTGCGCATCTCCTGTCGGAAGGTGCGTCCTTTTGCTGACTTGGTTCGTGGGAAGACAGTCCAGGAAGGGCTCGATACCCTGCGCTACATGCCTAATCGTGGGGCGCGCATGATTGAAGACGTCCTGAAGTCCGCAGCTGCAAATGCTGAGGATCGCGGGGCTCGGAACGTAGAGTCCCTCGTCATTGCCGAGTGCACTGTCGATGGTGGCCCGATGTTCAAGCGTTTCCGTCCACGTGGTCGTGGTATGGTCTTCACTCTTCGCAAGCGGTTCGCTCACATTCTCGTGGCAGTGGATGCACCGGAAATCGCTGAAAAGGCTCAGGACTAACCATGGGACAAAAGACACGACCAACTGGCTTCCGCGTCGGCATCACCGAAGACTGGTCCAGCAAGTGGTACGCTCCGAAGCGTGAGTTCGGTACCCTGCTGGTCGAAGACTTCAAGATCCGTAAGTTCGTCAGCGAAGAATACAAGTCGGCTTCGATCGCCAAGGTTGTGATCGAGCGTACCCGTGACCAGGTGATCGTCAACCTGCACTCGGCTCGGCCGGGCATGATCATTGGTCGTAAGGGTGCTGAAATCGACCGCATGAAGGCTCGTCTGGAAGACCTGACAGGTCGTCGGACCGAAGTCAAGATTGTCGAAATCAACAATCCGTTCCGCACCGCGTTTCTGGTTGCGGAAGATATCGCACAGCAGTTGTCCAAGCGTGGCAGCTTCCGCCGTGCGATCAAGAAGACCCTGGACCAGGTGATGGATGCCGGGGTCTACGGAGTCAAGGTTCAGTTGTCGGGTCGTCTTGGCGGTGCTGAGATGTCCCGGTGTGAGAAAGCAAGTCGCGGATCGATTCCGCTGTCCACTCTTCAGCGTCACATTGACTATGGTTTTACCATTGCCAAGACGACGATGGGCGTGATCGGCGTGAAGGTCTGGATCGATCTCGGGGATTACAACAGCGAGGAGGCCGATAATGGCTCTAATGCCCAAGCGGGTCAAGCACCGAAAGGTCCAAAGAGGTCGCATAAAAGGTAACGCGACTCGTGGAAACACGGTCTCCTTTGGCGAGTTTGGATTGCAAGCGGTTCAGGGCGGTTACATTAACGCGACGACCATCGAAGCGTGTCGTGTGGCTGCCAATCAGTACATTCGTGGTGAAGGTCGTCTCTTCATCCGGATTTTCCCGTCGAAGCCGATGACGGCTCGACCACTGGAAACCCGTATGGGTACCGGTAAGGGTGAACCGGATCATTGGGTGGCCGTCGTGAAGCCTGGTGCCGTTCTGTTCGAGATCGCAGGGGCTTCCAAGGAGTCGGCTCGTGATTGTTTCAATCGCGTAGCTCACAAGTTGCCCTTGGCGGTTCGACTTGTGGAACGGCGTCCGGGGGCGTAGTTTGTGGTTCTCGCTCCGACTCCAGTTCGGAGTCGAGTCGTGATTCGGAGTGGATGATGTCGAAGGCAAGCGAACTTCGCGAGATGAGCAGTGATCAACTGGGGGCCGAACTTGCGGCCTCCCAGAAGGAGCTGTTTCAGCTGCGGATCCAGGCGTCCACTGAGAAGCTGGATGCTCCGAGTAACATCCGTCGGCTTCGTCGACAGATTGCACGGATCAAGACCATCGTTCATCAGCGCGATCTCAGCGCGAAGCAGGCATAGGGCGAGGATAACAGATGCAGCGGCAACTGGTCGGTGTAGTAACTCGGGATCAGAACAGTAAGACGCGACGTGTCGAAGTCGCCCGTCTGTATCGTCATCCGAAGTATGGCAAGATCGTTCGTGCTCGGACGATCTGCTATGCCCATGACGAGAACAACGTCTCCATGAAGGGAGACACCGTTGAGATCGTTGAATGCCGACCTCGTTCACGGACAAAGCGTTGGGAACTGGTCCGCGTGGTTCAGATGGGGAACCGTGCTCCTGCCGTTTCTGAGACGGTTGAAGCCGCTGTCTAGTTTTTTGCTCTGCCCTCTTCGGATGGCATAAGGGTGACACCATGATTCAAATGCAGACACTGCTCGATGTAGCAGACAACACAGGCGCCAAGCTTGTGCGGACGATCCGCGTGATGGGGCCGACCCACATGCGGACTGGTGGTCTGGGCGACATTGTCGTATGCAGCATTCAGCGGGCGATCGCTGGTGCTCCAGATGCAGTGAAGCACGGGAAGGTCGTCAAGGGCGTGATTGTTCGTTGCAGGAAGGCGACCCGTCGTGCTGACGGCAGCTACGTCCGCTTCGACAGCAACGCAGTTGTTCTGATTGATGCGGATAACAATCCACGCGGCACACGTATTTTCGGAGCTGTGGCTCGCGAACTGCGTGACAAGAAGTTTACGAAGATTCTGAGCCTGGCGAGTGAGGTCGTCTGAGATGAAGATCAAGAAAGGCGACATGGTCGTTGTAATTTCCGGAGATGAGGCAGCTACCGCTCCTCGTCGTGTCTCGGAAGTTCTGGACGCAGGTGCTAAGGTCGTGGTCGAGGGCGTCAATGTCGTCCAACGTCACGTCAAGCGCGGTCATCCCAAGAGTCCCTCGGGCGGACGTCTGCGGTTTGAAAAGCCAATCTTTGCTTCGAATGTGATGTTTTACTGCGAAGCTTGCAAACGCCCAGTGCGCGTTGGTTTTCGGTTCACAGCTGACGGTGCTAAGGAACGCTTCTGTAAGAAGTGTAATGCTGCCGCCGGTAAAGTGAGCCCTGCTCGCGGTTAGTCATCCTCGCTGAGTTCACACAATCCTGGTCTCCGGTTGGTATCGGCGACCCACAAGGAAAACAGTCAAAATGCCTCCACGTTTACTTGATCGTTATCGTCAAGAAATTCTTCCGCGCCTTGCCGAAGAGTTTGGTACCAAGAATCCACACGCACTCCCGCAGATCAAGAAGATCGTTGTGAGCATGGGTGTCGGACGTGCCATCGGTGATCAGAAGATCCTCCAGGAAGTTTCAGGACACCTCGGGCAGATTACTGGTCAGAAGCCTGCGATTACCCGCGCCAGCAAGTCGATCTCGAACTTCAAGCTGCGTGAAGGTATGCAGGTCGGCTGCCGCGTGACTCTCCGCGGAGCTCGGATGTATGAGTTCCTCGATCGACTGATCAATATCGTCCTGCCTCGAGTTCGCGACTTCCGCGGCGTCAGCTTCAAGGCGTTTGACGGTGCTGGCAACTACAGCATGGGACTCGGCGAACAGACCGTCTTCCCGGAAATTCAAGCAGATAAGATTGTCAATGCACAGGGGATGAACATCGCCATTGTGACCACCGCTGGGTCTGATGACCGTGCTCGTACCCTTCTGCGTGAGTTCGGCATGCCGTTCCGCAAGGAGTCGAAAGCCTAGTCGAGCCAAGTTGGCGCGACTGAGTAGCGAAGGCTGCTCAAACTTTCTACAATCTCCGCCCCTAACGGTTGAGCCCCAAGGATTCCAAGATGGCCAGCAACGCCCACATCGCGAAAGCCGCGAGAAAGCCGAAGTTCAGTAGTCGCATCGAGCGTCGGTGCCAGCTCTGCGGACGACCACGGGCTGTGTATCGCAAGTTCCAGATCTGCCGTATCTGCTTCCGCAATTTGGCCCTGGATGGTCTGATCCCCGGAGTCAAGAAAGCCAGCTGGTAGTCAGCTGCCCAGGAACCCATAGCTATGATGACCGACCCGATTGCAGATATGCTGGTTCGCATCCGAAACGCCGTGATGATCGAGCGTTTGAGCGTTGACGTGCCACACTCGAATCAGAAGGAAGCCTTGGCTGCAGCTTTGCAGCGGGAAGGTTTTATTTGGGATTTTGAGGTTGCTGACAATGTCGAGCGACCTGGCAAGACATTGAAGGTCAACCTGAAGTACGGGCCAAACGGCGAGAAGGTGATTCAGAAGATTCGCCGCGTCAGCAAGCCTGGTCTGCGGACTTACAACGGTGTCGCACAGATTCAGCCTGTGTTGAATGGTCTGGGGGTCACGATTATGACAACCAGCAAGGGTGTGCTGAGCAGTCGCGAAGCGAAGGCTCAGAATGTTGGCGGCGAAGTCCTCTGTGAAGTGTGGTAACCCGGACCCCGGGCTAGGTGAATCATGTCGCGAATTGGAAAGAAACCCGTCGCTGTCCCCGCCAACGTGACAGTGACCATCAAAGACGGAAACCTCAAGGTCAAAGGCCCCAAGGGCGAGTTGAACCTTGATTGGAATTCGGCCATGGCTGTGTCGTACGATGAGGCGAAACGCGAGATCAACGTGGTTCGTCCTGATGACCAGCGTAACAACCGTGCATTGCACGGGTTGACTCGCGCTCTGATCGCGAACATGGTCGAAGGTGTTCAGAAGCCTTTCGAGAAGAAGCTGGAAATTGTTGGTGTGGGTTACCAGGCCACTCTGGCTGGTAAGAATATCTCGCTGCAAGTGGGATTCGCCAACATTATCAAGTTGCCGGTTCCCGAGGGTGTGACCTGTACGCTCGCAAAGCCTACGGAAATCCACATCTCCGGGATTGATAAGGCTGTGGTTGGACAGTTTGCTGCGAACATTCGCCGCGTGCGTCCACCAGAGCCCTACAAAGGCAAGGGGATTCGATACACTGGTGAGCAGGTTCGTCGTAAGGCTGGTAAGGCGTTCGGCAGCTGACGGTTTTTGCGGGTTGTGCTCATGTCTGTAGTTCAGGCATGGCGAGTGAGAAGTTCAGGACAGGTGTGCGATGCGTCTCGAAATGCGACTTGCGGCCCAACGGGAACGACGGAAGTACCGCGTACGGAATCAGCTCCGTTCGACCGGTCGCCCCCGTCTGTCCGTGTTCAAGAGCGGCAAGCATATTTACGCCCAGGTGATTGACGACACAATCGGCAAGACTCTGGTCGCAGCATCAACCTGTGAGAAGTCACTGGGTGGTGTAGGAACAGCTCACAGCAACGTCGATGGCGCGACCCGAGTGGGTAAGGCCATCGCCGAACGTGCGGTGGCAAAGGGTGTTGTTCAGGTCTGTTTTGACCGTGGGGGCAGTCGCTACCATGGTCGAGTGGCCGCTTTGGCGGACGCTGCTCGTGCCTCCGGACTCGACTTCTAGGAATTCGTCTGTCTGACGATTGGATTGAAACATGTCACGTGGACAACAAGGCGGCGATAATAACTCATCCTCTTCGCCAGAGCGCGTCGTTCAGATTCGACGTTGTGCTTGCGTGGTGAAGGGTGGACGCCGTTTCAGCTTCACTGCACTGGTTGTGGTTGGAGATTCGAATGGCAAGGTTGGAGTCGGGTACTCCAAGGGGACGGAAGTTCCTGTTGCCGTCGAAAAGGCCACTCGCCAGGCTCAGAAGCGAAGCCATCACTTCCCACTGAGTGGTACAACGATTCCTCATGCCGTCGAAGCACGGTATGGTGCATCGCACGTCAAGTTGATGCCTGCTCCGGCAGGAACTGGGATTATTGCCAGTGCGACCGTTCGCTCAGTTCTTGAGTCGATCGGTGTCAAAGACATTTTGACGAAGAAGCGTGGTTCCAGTAACCCCGCCAACGTTGTGCAGGCGACACTCATGGCTCTGGGCCAGCTCCGGACCCGCGAAGATGTCGCGCTTCTTCGAGGAGTAGAGATCTAATGATCCTCAGTGATGTGAACAAAGACGTTTATGTACCTCGCGGACCCAAGCGGGTTGGCCGAGGATGTGGTTCCGGTCATGGTAAGACCAGTAGCCGCGGTCATAAGGGTGCAGGCAGTCGCAAGAGCGTCAGCCGTCGCCCTGGTTTCCAGGGTGGACAGAAGCAGCTGTTCCGTCTGGTTGCCAAGCGTGGTTTCAACAATGCGGCTTATGCGACCGTCGTTGTCAGCCTGAATGTGAGCCAGCTGCAAGCTGCGTTTGCATCAGGAGACACGGTTTGTCCAGATTCGCTGCACGCGAAGGGACTTGTTTCCAACAAGGACCTCACGACTGGCGTGATCAAGATTCTGGCCGACGGCGAGTTGACACACAAGCTGACGGTGAAAGCACATCGCTTCTCCCTTGCAGCAGAAGAAAAGATTCGTTCTGCCGGTGGCACGGTCGAAGTGCTCGGCTAAACGGTCTTGTGAGGCTGTTAGATGTGACAGGACTCCGATAACTGCCTCCAATTGACCGAGTTGAGTCGCATCGAATACAACAGGGAGTGGAGGCGTGTAAGTGTCGCCTTCACTCTTTTTCGTTTGCGTGGGTTCACGGTAAGGACGCGGTGGCATGTTTGCCCGAATTCTCACAGTGTTTCGCATCCCGGAACTGCGGCAGAAGATCATCCTGACGTTGATCCTGCTGGCAGTTTATCGGTTGGGGTTTTACATCCCCCTGTCGTTCCTGGACCAGGACAAGTTCTTTGAGTCGATGCGTCGCATGACGGAATCTCAAGGGACGATGGGCCAGGTGATGCAGGCCATGTCGATGTTTTCTGCCTCGAGCATGGGGAACGCGACGATCTTCGGTCTGGGGATCATGCCGTATATCTCGGCTTCGATTATCTTCCAGCTGATGGCTACGGTGTACCCACCTCTGGAAGCACTCCAGAAGGAAGGTGAGGCCGGGCGAAAGAAGATCAACGAATACACTCGTTATGCCACGGTCGTGATCAGCCTGGCCCAGAGCTTTTTCTGGGTGATGTATCTACGTAGCCAAGGCCTGATTCTAGAATCCTATAACGGATTCTTCGGCTGGACAGCTGCAACGCTGACGATGACTGCCGGGACAGTTCTGCTGATGTGGATTGGCGAGCAGATTGACGAGTACGGAATCGGGAACGGGATTAGTCTGCTGATTATGGCGGGTATCCTGTCGCGGATTCCGGACGCCATCAGGGAGCTTCTCGGGCCAGCGTTTGCCAATGGGACATTCAATATACAGCTGGGATCGAAGGCTGGTATCGACAAGCTGATGCTGCTGGGCGGCCTGTTTGTGGCGGTGATTATCGGAGTCATCGCGATGACGACGGCCACACGCCGTATTCCCATTCAAAGTGCCAAGCACGTGCGTGGACGGCGTGTGATGGGTGGACAGCGACAGTTCCTCCCGCTGCGAATCAATCAGTCGGGCGTGATGCCAATCATCTTTGCATCGAGCCTGCTGTTGATTCCGATTTCGGTCATGACCACGGTGGGAACTGCGGCACAGCAGAGCGAGATTGGCTGGGTCCGGTTTATCTCCCCGATCTTTTTCCTGCTGGATTCGAGCGAACGTGGATTCATTTACAATCTGCTGTTCATCCTGCTGATCTACTTCTTCTGCTACTTCTGGACAGGGATTACCTTCAATCCGAAGGACATTTCCGAGAACCTGAAGGATCACGGCAGCTTCATCCCGGGTTACCGCCCAGGGGCGCGAACTGCAGACTATCTGGATCAGGTCATGCACCGCATTACCTATGTCGGGGCGGGCTTCCTTGCGTTGATAGCGATCGTGCCGACACTTATTTCGTCTTCGATGCAGATTTCGCCGCTGGTGGCCAGCTTTTACGGGGGAACCGGTCTGTTGATCTGCGTGTCGGTCGCTCTCGACCTGGTGCAGAAGATTGACAGTCACCTGGTGATGATGAACAAGGGTGGATTGCTTGAGGCAGATGACCCGGCCTGATGTTACTCAGTGCTTCGTGAAGCAGGTGGGAAGTGACATCATGTCGGGGACAGGGTTTGTGAAAGGTGTCGTTGCGTGATCTCCCTGAAGAGCCGCCGCGAGATGCGGTTGATGCGAGCGGCTGGGGTGGTTGTGGCTGAGGCTCATCAGGCTGCAGCTCGATTGATTCAGCCTGGTGCAACGACCCGCGAGATTGATGCAGCTGTGGCTGAAGTGTTTCAGAAGCATGGGGCGGAGCCTCTGTTTCTGGGGTTTCCTGGAAAGGTTCCGTTTCCGGCTGTGACCTGTACGAGTCTGAATGAGCAGATCGTGCATGGCATTCCCGGCGATACTGAACTGCAAGCAGGGGATATCCTGAGTCTCGACACCGGGTGCCGGATCGGTGGCTGGTGTGCTGATTCAGCGTGGACGTACGCGGTGGGTGATGTGGATCCTCTCAAGCAGCGGTTGATGAGAGTTGGACGCGAGCTGCTGCGGGTGGCGATTACTGGACTGGCGGAGTGCAAACGCTGGTCAGAAGTGGCTCAGCGGATGACGACACTGTCGAGATCAGAGGGATTCTCACTTGTTGAGCAGTTTGTCGGTCATGCGATTGGTCGGGAGATGCACGAATCTCCCCAAGTGCCAAATCACTATGATTCCGACGCATCAATGGACTTTGAGATTCGACCAGGTTTGGTTCTGGCGATTGAGCCGATGCTCAATGCCGGATCTCCTGGGGTCAAGATTCTGAGTGACCACTGGACGGCTGTCACGGTAGACGGTCGGCCGAGTGTTCATTTTGAACACACAATTGCGGTGACATCGGATGGCCCGCGACTGATCACAGCTGGAGTGGGTGGTTCCGAGGGGATGCTCGGGTTCACAGAACTTTGAAATTTTTCGGGGTTGCTTGCTTCCGAGTGCTGGCGGCGATTACACTTCTCCGCTCGCTTTTTTAGCGGCACGCCGTTTCGTGGATTCACGTGACGGGCATTGTTCGAAAGGTGTGTGGGACGTGAAGGTTAGGGCGAGCATCAAGCGGATTTGCGAAGGTTGCAAGATCGTACGGCGCAAGGGACGCGCTTACGTGATTTGTTCTTCTAATCCCCGTCACAAGCAGCGTCAGGGCTAAACCCGTGCTGAAATCGCACTCGAAAGAGCTGCGATCGATTCGGTCGCGGTGAATTCGGAATCGCATTTTCGCCTCAACACTGGTGTGGTGAGGCATCTGGAGAGAAGACATGCCACGTGTACTCGGGGTAGACATCCCGAACGACAAGCCGACGTATATCGCACTTCAGTACCTGCACGGGCTGGGATTCGTTCGCGCGATTGAAGTGTGCCGTTTGCTGAGCCTCGATCCTCAGCGTCGTGCTCGCGATCTTTCCGAAGATGACATTCAGCGTCTCAACTCGACACTGGATGCTGACTACACCGTGGAAGGTCAGCTGCGTCGTCAGGTCATGGAGCATATCGGTCGCCTCAAGGCGATTGCTTGCTACCGTGGGCTCCGTCATCGCCGCAGTCTGCCATGTCGTGGACAGCGTACCAAGACAAATGCACGTACCCGTAAGGGTGTGAAGAAGACAGTGGCCGGTAAGAAGGGTGTCAAGGACCGCAAGTAATCATCATCCGAGGATGGCCAGCGGGCCGTCCTTCTGGTGTTTCAAACTTGCGTGACATTTTGAAGTCAGTTCGATTTCGTTTGGGATTCAGACAGTGAACAATCCGAAGCCAGGCAAGAAGAAAAAAGTTCGTAAGAACGTGACGAAGGCCATCGCTCACATCCGGGCGAGCTTCAACAACACGATCGTAACCATTACAGACGCCGGCGGCGATGTTCTGTGCTGGGGTAGTGCTGGCACGGTCGGCTTCAAGGGATCTCGTAAGAGCACTCCGTTTGCGGCCCAGCGAGCCTCCGAGACCTGTGCTGACAAGGCTCGTAAGTTCGGCGTCAAAGAGATGGAAATTCGAGTCAACGGACCTGGTTCAGGTCGCGAAAGCGCGATCACCGGCCTCCAGATTTCGGGCATCTCGATCCGGAGCATCGAAGACATCACTCCGCTGCCACACAACGGATGCCGGCCTCGCAAGCGTCGCCGCGTCTGAGATACGAACAATGACTTTCGCTGCGGGAGGATCAGACCATCGGTCTGTATCACTCGAAGGCAGCTAAACTTTGGATGTGGGGGATAGCAGAATGCGGATTCGTTGGCGAAATCTCGAACTGCCGAGTCGGGTTGTGCCTGAGCGGGAAACCATGAATGCCAATTATGGCAAATTCGTGGTTGAACCGTTTGAGCGTGGATTTGGACATACGATTGCAAACAGCTTGCGTCGCATCCTGTTGTCGAGCCTGGAAGGCAGTGCGGTCACCCGTGCGAAGATCCACGGCGTGCAGCATGAGTTCACCACGATTCCGGGCGTCGTCGAAGACGTGACCGATATCTGCCTGAACCTGAAGTCACTGGTCGTTAAGAATCACTCGACCACCACCAAGACCCTGCGCATTGAGCGTCACGAGCCAGGCGTAGTTACTGCTGGTGACATCATCTGTGACGATCAGGTCGAAGTGATTAACCGTGATCTGGTGATCGCCACTGTGACTGATTCGGTGCCGCTCAACATCGAGCTGACGGTCGAGAATGGTCGCGGATATACCACTGCCTCGGAAATCCACGAGAAGATGCCCGAGCTGGGAACGATCCCACTGGACGCTGCTTTCTCACCTGTGACCCGTGTGCGTTACAAGGTCGACGACACCCGCGTCGGACAGCGAACCAACTACGACAAGTTGACGCTTGAGATCTGGACCAATGGCACCGTGAAGCCAGACATGGCACTGGTCGAAGCGGCCAAGATCCTGCGGAAACACCTCAACCCCTTCATCAACTACCGCGAGCCAGGTCCCGAACTGCCACCAGAAGCTGGCCTCAAGGGAATGCTCGAATCGACCGGATACGCTCCGATTGATCTCGAGTTGGAAGACCGTCTCGGTCAGTCGCTCGCAGAGCTGAATCTTTCAGTACGTGCAACGAACTGTCTGGAATCGGAAGGGATTACCTCAGTTCGCGATCTCGTCGGTCGGACGGAAGATCAGCTGCTGCAGGTTCGTAACTTCGGTGAAACGACGTTGCTGGAAGTCAAAGAACGCCTTCAACTGCTCGGTCTGCGACTGGGAATGAAGGTTCCGAACCAGGGTTCGCTGCGGAAGTAGTGAAGTGTTCAGGCCCCCCAGACTGAGGGGCGGTTCGGTGAGTGGTCATTTTCGGGTTGTTTGAGATCAGGTGCTGATATGCGACATCGTCTTCGAGGCCGGACACTGGGCCGTACTTCGTCCCACCGCCACGCTATGTTCTCGAACATGGCTGCCAGCTTGATTAAGACCGTCACTCGGGATTTGGATCCTGAGAAGCGCTGGATCGTTCCCGGTCGTATTGAAACGACCGTGCCGAAGGCCAAGGAACTGCGTCCTTACGTCGAGAAGCTGGTGACGATGGCCCGCAAGGCCATTCCTCATCAGAACAAGGCCGCTGAGTTCGCCACGACAGCGGCTCGCAACAGCCCCGAATGGGTGACCTGGCGTAAGTCAGAGAACTGGCAGAAGTGGGCCAAGGCCCTCGCTCCTGCCGTGGCTCTGCGTCGGCAGGCGTTTGCACTCCTGCGGGACAAGGAAGCCACGTCCGTCCTGTTCGAGAAGCTCGGCCCGATGATGAGTGATCGCGATGGCGGTTACACTCGTATTGTGCGACTCGCCCGCGTACGGCAAAATGACGCCAGCCCGCTGGCGATCATCGAGTTCGTTGGTAACGAGCGCGATCGCAAGAAGCAACGGACAGCTCCTGTGGTCGAGCAGGCTGCGAACTAGTTGCTGACTGCGAGCTATCGCAGTTGCCACTCGTGAAATGACCAGAAGGGCAGACGTGATCGTCTGTCCTTTTTTATTCCCCCAAGTGGGCCGGGACAAGGACGTTCCCGGGCAAGCTGTGCCTGACGCGAATGGATTCGCCACAACGACCGGATTCGATGTCATCGCCGCCTTGAAAGCGGTGTGTGAGGATCTGACCATCCGTGTCCCCGACCTCGACCACGTCCGTATGGAGCGTGTGGCTTTGTCATTCAGCCAGACCCGGCGCGGTTCACGGCATGGGATACTGGCGAAGCTCACCCCCCTTCGGTTTGAGGGCGGGGAACTGACGACTTTCCGTAACGGGCAGTCGTGGACGATCCAAAGGCTGTTCTGTGGGACTTGGGAGCAGTGGTACATCCTGTCGGTTTATTTGCCGCGGTTCTTTGATCTGCCGTTCGAAGAGAAGTTGAATACGCTCGTGCATGAGCTGTATCACATCAGCCCGGAGTTTAACGGGGACATCCGGCGTTTTTCCGGCCGGTGCTATGCTCACTCGTCCGACCATCGGGCGTATGACGAGGCCGTGGCCGAGCTGAGTCGCCGTTATTTGCGTCGGCGGTCCCCCCGAGCAAAGCTGCTCCAGTTCCTGCATCACGACTTTACGACTCTGCGACAGGCCCATGGCTCGATCTACGGGGCTCAGGTGCCGATTCCAAAGCTTATCCCTCTGTCGGACACTCGCGCGGCGTAGCGGCGGTGCGGAGGCCTTTTGCGGGTGGCACATGCATTGAGCCCGTTTCGAGTAGTACTGAACTTTGTGGAGAAGGGACAAGCTCTCCCCGAGGGTGTGTGAGGATGCGAGTGGTCCTCGGCGAATGGTTCCAATCAGTTTGACGGCACAAGTGCCTGCAAAAGCGTGTGATCTGGGATGAACTTATGTCCGCATGCATTCCAGTGATTGGTCTCTGTTTCTGATATCATCCTTCTTTCGTCGACGGGTTCGATGAACTCGTCGTTGAGCTGTTTCTGTCTATGATCTGACGGCACCGACTGCCTGACTTCACAACACTTCACCCCAAGGGATGCATCTATGGTTACTGTTGGCATGAACTATCACGTGATCGAGGGCAAGCAGGCGGACTTTGAAGAGAAGTTCGCCGGGGTCATCGGGGCTCTCAAGGCTGCGCCGGGACACACGAACTCGACGCTGTGGAAAGATGTCAGCGACGGTGCGTCGTACCTGATCACCAGCGAGTGGTCGGACGAAACGGCGTTTCAGGAATTCATTCGCAGCGACGCCTTCCGCGCGGTGACCAACTGGGGCAAGGAGCAGATCCTGTCCGGTCGTCCGCAGCACAAGGTGTATAAGCACTAATTCGAATTTGGCGAGCGGCGGGCACTCGCTGCTGAGTGAGAAATACAACAAGGCCAGCGGCAAGTGAAAACACTCGCCGCTGGCCTTGTGTGTTGATTCGTCGTTCGGTCGAGGACAGCGTCCTCAGTCGACCTCGCGGAAGGCTTACTTCACGCGAATGGCTCGTCCGATCTGGCCGAACGGGTCGACGTAGATCATGTCGGTGTCTGAGAATGATCGCAGAGTGAAGGCGTACTTGTGATTCAGCCGGTCAATCTGGGTCGTGGACAGGACGTGAAACAGGATCTGCCCATTCTTCACGGTCCAGGTTCCCGTCGAGACTGGGGTCTGTACCAGGGTCTTTTGGAACAGCCGCAGCTCGGTGACTTCGCGGACGTTGGAGAACGTACCATCGGGGCGGAGCGTCGCGATCAAGACGCCCATGGCGTCGGTCAGACGCCAGGTCCCCGTGACGGCTTTGGTCGCTTCCGCATCGGTCAGGTAGCGCGGGCCCTCGGGCGAAGCTGCGGAAGTGGATTTGGGACCAGCGGGTGTGGGCTTGGCAGCCACCTTCTTGCCGCTGGTTCGTTCCAGCGTCATCAGCATGTGCTTGCTGCCCGCCTTGGCCGAGAACGTGGTCGGACGCTCAGAATCTTCGGGATGAGCGAGACAGAGGACGATCTGATCGCCGTCGAATCGATAAATCCCCCAAGTCTCTCGTTCCTTGTCACGAGTCTGGAAGTCGATGCCTTTAGGAGACTGCGTCTCGTCCACAGAGAACAGCTTCACCTGCTTCTTGCCGGTGGTGTGGTCAGTGAACTCAATGGCGTTGTCTGAGATCGTGAATCGTCCGCCAGAGGGGAGCCATTCCGAGATGACTTCCTCGGGGATTGTCTTCCCGTCTTCGACGAGTTCAACGACCTTCCAGTCGCCCTTGAAGCGATCCGTCTCAGCCCCTTGCGCTGAGGCCACACCAGCGACCAGCACCAATCCCGCGACACCCAGCAACATCAATCGACGCAGCATTTTGGAATCCCTCCCGTGAACATTCTGATTCATCTGACATCCGCCAGTTCACGGGATGCTACCGCAGTTCGGAATCCGCGGCAAATGGTGTTTCGGTCGGCTCAAGGCGAGCGGTGGGCGTGAGCCCACTGGTGCTTGTCAGCGACGGAATGGAAACGCCGCCTTGAGATTCAAGGCGGCGTGCTGTTAAGCGGCGAGACTGGCGGGTTAAGCACCACGCTCCGGCTGGCACATCGGACAGACGTCCGACGCTCGCTGCTGGAGTGCGATTCTGAGCTTACTCGGCTTCGACGGTCTTCTTGGTGGCCTTCTTTTTCGAGGTTGCTTTCTTGGCAGCTTTCTTGGTGGTGGTCTTCTTCTTCACCGCCTTAGTATCAGCAGTGGTTTTGGTGGCCTTCTTGGCCGCTTTCTTGCCGCGGCCCTTCTTACCACCGCCAGCAGCTGCGCGAGCGGCGAGGAGCGGGACCGCCTCTTCGAGGGTGAATTCCTCGATCGGCCGGTCCTTGGGGATGGTGGCGTTCACGCTGCCGTGTTTGACGTAGTGGCCGTATTTGCCCTCGTAGATCCCCACCGGCTGGTCGTCTTCGGGATGCTTGCCGAGGTCGCGGATCGGAGCGGGGCCGACCTTGGCCATGGCGAGCAGTTCGAGGGCCCGCTCGAAGCCAATCGTCAGCACGTCGTCGGTCTTCTGGAGCGACTTGTACTTGCGGTTGTGCTCGACGTAAGGGCCAAAACGCCCGATGCCTGCGTTCACTGCCTTGCCATCGTCCGGGTGCGGGCCGAGGTTCCGTGGCAGGCTGAGCAGCTGAAGGGCGAGGTCGAGGTTTACCGAAGCGGGATCGGTGCCCTTGGGAATCGAGACGCGTTTCGGCTTGGGGTTCTCTTCGGTGACTTCGCCCAGTTGCAGGTAAGGGCCGAACGGGCCGATCATCGAGAAGATCGGGGCCCCTTCGTCGGGATGCATGCCGAGTGATTGCGGGCCGCGGGCCTTGGCCTCGAACAGCTTCTCGGCCATCTCGTTGTTCACGTCGGCTGGAGAGATGTCCTCGGGGAGGGACGCTGTGAAGGTCTGTTCCCCCTCGACGCGTTCGAGATAGGGCCCGAATTTACCGACGCGGACGGAGGAATTCAGCCCCTTGATTTCGACGGTGCAGGCCTTGCGGGCGTCGATGTTGGCTTCCTGGTGCTTAACAGAGGCTTCGAGCCCCTCTTCACCCAGATAAAAGCTCTTCAAGTAAGGCAGGTACTCTTCCAGGCCGTTGGAGATATCGTCGAGCGACTGCTCCATCTTGGCGGTGAATTGCAGATTGATCAGCTGGGGGAAGTACTCCTCCAGCAGCTTCGACACGGCGAACGCGGTGAAGGTCGGGATCAGCTGGTTACTGACCTTGCGGACATAGCCGCGGTCCTGGACCGTGCCGATGATGCTGGCGTACGTCGACGGACGGCCAATGCCTTCGGCTTCGAGCTTTTTGACGAGCGAAGCTTCGGTGTACCGAGCTGGAGGTTTGGTTTCGTGGCCCAGTGGATCGAGCTTTTCGAGGCCGATCTTGTCGGCTTCCTTGAGCGGGGGCAGGGCCGAGTCGCGGTCTTCGAGGGCTGCTTCCGGGTCGTCGGAGCCCTCGACGTAAGCCCGGAAAAAGCCGGGGAACTCGACCACCTGGCCGGTGGCGCGGAACTCCGCATCGGCAGCCTGAATCGTGGCTGATTCCTGGCGCAGACGGGCGTCGGCCATCTGGCAGGCCATCGTCCGCTTCCAGATCAGGTCGTACAGGGCCAGCTCGCGACCGCCCAGCTTCAGCTGTTCACCGGTGAGCATTTCCTTACCGGCGGGGCGGATGGCCTCGTGGGCCTCCTGAGCATTCTTGGTCTTGCTGGCGAAGGTGCGGGGCGTGGGGCTCAGGTAGTCCTGGCCATAGGTCTCCGCAATGCGAGTCCGGGCGGCGGTGATCGCCTCTTGTGAGAGGTTCACGCTGTCGGTTCGCATGTAAGTGATGTAGCCCTCTTCGTAGAGCCGTTGGGCGACCTGCATCGTCTCACGGGCGGAGTATCGCAGTTTGTTGTTGGCGTCCTGCTGCAGGCTACTGGTGGTGAAGGGGGCGTAAGGGCGGCGGATCGATGGTTTCGACTCGACCGAGGTCACGATCCAGGGGGTGGACTGAATCCGCTCCTGGAGATCCTTGGCCCGAACTTCGTCTAACAGGACGACCGCCTGCGGGTCCTTCAGCTGTCCGGTGTTCTCGTCGAAGTCCTTACCGCTGGCGATGCGCGTGCCGCCGACGGTGACGAGGTCAGCTGTGAATTGCCCGCCGTTTGGTGATGAGACGTAAGCCTTTATGTCCCAGTAAGTACCGCTGCGGAATGCGAGTCGTTCCAGCTCGCGTTGTACCAGGACCCGGACCGCCACGCTTTGCACGCGGCCCGCCGAGAGACCGCGCTTGATCTTCTTCCAGAGCAGGGGGCTGAGTGTGTACCCGTATAGGCGGTCGAGGACGCGGCGGGTTTCCTGAGCCCGGACCAGATTCATGTCGAGGTCACGGGTGTTTTTCAGGGCTTCGAGGATCGCTTCCTTGGTGATTTCTGAGAAGGTCATCCGCTTGACAGGGACTTTCGGCTCGAGCGTTTCCACCAGATGCCAGCCGATGCTTTCCCCTTCGCGGTCTTCGTCGGTCGCCAGAATGAGTTCGTCGGCGTTCTTCAGGTAGCCTTTCAGCTCCTTGATGAGCGGTTTTTTGTCACTGGGCACTATATATAGAGGAGCAAAATCCTGCTGGACGTTGACGCCAATGGTCGACCAACCCTCTTTTTTGAGTTCGGCCGGGATGTCGGCGGCTTTTTCCGGCAGATCACGAATGTGGCCCACGCTTGCGTGGACCTCGTAATTGCTGCCGAGGAAGCTGCCGATTTTCTTGGCCTTGGCGGGCGATTCGACGATCACCAAGGTCTTCTTGTTCTTCGACTTATCAGACACCGAACACCCGAATTCTTGGGAAAGCTGTCAGATGTCAGCGTTTGGCTGACGGTGGCAGACTGTTCCTCACACTTGAACTGATGATGAAGGGGAGGCGAATTCCCGTCCCAACAGAGTTGAGAAGGTGCATCACCCCCTTGGGTTTTTGCTGTCGGCGAGCCGTCCAGCAGCAACCAGCCAGAGGCTGGCTGACTCGCTGCGGGGCCGGGGCTGGCAGCTCGATTCCCATCCCTCTTGCGGGGGGGGTGGGGTGAGCTACAATGCGGGTTGCCACCTTCCGACCGCAACGAGTTGTGAACTTCCTTACGGAATTTCGCGCCGCGTTGTCAAGTCACGGCCCTTGTGCCGGGTTGCTGTTCACGGGCCAGATATTGCTGCAAACCTCAGTCTTTTCTGTGGGATGGAGCAGTTTGGGCCAGCGGGCAATGACTCGGGAAAAAATCCTGGCGGACCATCATTCGAGGGTCCGTGGGGCACCCATCAGAGATTCGCTCCTGATTTCTCAGGGGCGGTCAGCAGTCAAGGATCACGGATGTCGACCCCGTTTGAGTATATTCGCCGTCACCAGAAGGTTGCCCTGACTGCGGTCACTGGAATGGCGATTCTGTCATTTCTGCTGATCGATGTTTCCAACGGGGGACGGCTGTCCCCGATGGCTCTGGCCTCGCTGATTGTCGGGTGCTTTGCTGTCGTCGGCTGGGTCTGGGGAGCATCGGAAGGCAAATCGAGCGAGAACGCCATTTTCGGCGGTGTGCTTGGTTTGGCCCTGACACTCGTCTTCATGTTCATGTCGAGGCCGCCAGCTGCGGTCACGGCGACATCGGGCAATATCACATCCACCGAGCTGGGTGAGTTGAGCCGCACGCGTGCGATTGCCAATCGCATGGTGAATCTGGTGTATTTTGAATCCCACCCCAACGATGGGTTTATGTCGCAGTTTATGGCTCAGCGAGATCTGCCCAGGTTCATCTTCAATTTCGGATTGCCGAATCAGACGGCGGAAGTCGTTCTGTCGGAGCTGCTGAACCGCGAAGCCAGGTATCTGGGGATCAATATCACTGATGATGCGGTGATGGCGTTCCTCAAAGAGGTGGCAGGACAGGACGCCGACGGCGACGGCAAACTGACGAAGAGGGTGTACTCCGACTCGATTAAGAACACCTGTGCCGGGTATCCGGGGATCACCGAAGACGCAGTCATCGACGCCCTGCGCCACGAGTTGCGTGCTCGTCAGGCGGCGAAGATTCTGGTCGGTGGAAACCGGATGACTCCGGCCGATGTCTGGGAACTCCATCGCAAGCTGAACACCCGCGAGTCAGCCCAGCTCGTCGCGCTGCCCGTGGAAGAATTCGTCGACAAGAATGCCACTCCGACTGATGCGGAACTGGCGGAGTTCTTTAATACCTACAAGGGGAACTTCCCCAACAGCACCCCCCAGGGTGAGTTGGAAGAAGGACGTCCTGGTCTCTATCTCCCTCGTCGCGTGCGGCTCGCTTACGTCGAAGCCAACTACGAGGAGCTCGAAAAAGCGGCGGGCGAAGTGACCGAGGAAGAGATCAAGAAGCGGTATGAAGAACGCTATATGCGTGCCATGCCTGAGGTGAATCCTCATGGCGATTTGAGCCTGCCAGACCTCCCGATTCTGCCCAAGGTTCCGAAGGCCCCCGAGGGGACTCCGGCACCAGCCGCTGAGGGAGCACCAGCTGACAAGCCCGCGGAACCCGCAGCGGGAACACCGGCGGTAGAGAAGCCAGTTGCTGAGGAGAAACCCGCTGAGCCTGCTGCCGAGGAGAGTAAGCCCGCGGAACCCGCTGCTCCGGCACCCGAAGCAAAGCCGGAAGAGCCAGCCAAGAAGCCCGAAGGCACGTCCTTCCGGACGCGGATGAACCGACTGCAACCGGTCGCCCTCATTGAGGACGCACCGGCTGCTCCTGCGGAAGCGGCACCCGCCACCCCAGCAGCCGCCGAGGAAAAGCCAGCTGAAAAGCCTGCAGAGCCAGCCGCGACTCCAGCTGAGGAGAAACCCGCAGAGTCAGACGCTGAAAAGCCCGCCGAGGAAAAACCAGCGGACGCGAAGCCCGCCGAGGAGCCAGCTGCACCGTCTTCCGACAAGCCCGCTGGCGACGCGCCTTTGACTGTTCCGCCAGTTCCGGGAGACGCAGCTGGTGACAGTGATCCGGCACCTCCGACCTCCAAGGTTCGACCGCTCGATGAAGTCCTGCGACAGCAGATCCGCGATGAGCTGCTGGCCGAAAAGACGCGCCCGCTGGTCGAAGCCAAGATCAACGGTGCTCGTGATTTCATGAGCGACCTGCATCTGGGAGTGGCTGAGTACCTGAACCACCAGAGCCCGAACGCTGATAAGAGTGCCGAGCTGTCGAAAGACGCGATCACACCCGAGGAGGCATCCAAGCGGCTGAAAGAGTACGCCGAGAAGAATGGTCTCACGTACACCGAGACACCGCTGATGTCACTGGAAGATCTGCTGAAGTCGGAAGACCACCCGCTGGGAAATGCCCAGGTGGGGCGGATTGGACGCGTGATCGACATGATCAATCAGAGTCAGCCCGACGACCTCTACACGGCGGCGACTGCGTTCGACCTGGCTCAGAAGGGCAACTATGCCTTCTGGAAGATCGAAGATGTTGCTGCTCACGAGCCAAAGTCGCTCGAGGAACCCGGCATGAAGGAGATGGCGACCCAGGCCTGGCGTCTGTACAAGGCTCGTCCGGCTGTCGAAAAGCGGGCTCAGGAACTCGCCGACATCGTGACGAAGTCGGACAAGCCGATGGCGGAAGCTCTCTCTGAACAGACCGTCACGGGTGTGGAGAAAGAGAAGGGGATCTTCGTCACCGTCAAATCGACGGGTGACTTCTCCTGGCTCCAGCGGTCGATGACCCCGAACCAGTTTAATCAAGACAACTCGCCCCGGTTTGGAACGATCCAGGGGGTCGAAAAGGCCAACGAGAAGTTCATGGAAAATGTCTTCAACGAGATGCAGCCTGGCGGGACCGCCGTTGTGCCGAACGCGGATCGCTCGATCTACTATGTGGTGCATATCGACAAGCGGACCCCCAGCACCGAGGCCGAGATCGCTGTCATGCAAAAGCAGTTCCTGGAAAGTCAGGGGGAGCTGTCGCGGTACGCTGATGGAATGTCTCGATCGAACGATGGCAGCTATGTCGATCGCCTGTTTGTGAAACACGGCGTAAAGATGTCACTCCCCGAAGGTCGTAGCGAAGACGAATAACTGCGATCCAGACTCAACAGTCCCCAGGCCGATTTTCGGTCTGGGGATTTTTTTTGGTAGATACTACGGCGATCTCCTCCCCGTAGTTGTGACTGATTCGATTATTCCGTTTGTAGCGGCCTGTACGGACATACTGACGGTAACGTCTGGGGCAGCCGATACCGATCTGGGACGAAACCCTGTCAGGAGGACCGAGTGATGGCCGCAGTAGACCCCAGTTGGCAAGTTGTCATCGAGCGTAGCCTCAACGAGTTGCTGGTGTGGGTGGGGTTCGGAACGATCGTGGGGCTCACTGCCAAGGCCATCATGCCGGGCAAAGATCCCGGGGGAGCTGTGGCGACCCTGATGATGGGGATTGTTGGAACCGTGATCGGGTGTGGGACGCTCGCGTTCTTCCTGCCCAGTGCGAAGATCACGCCGATCAGTCCCTGGGGATTTATTGCGGCGACAAGCGGATCATTCCTCCTGCTGGCGTTCTATCGCATCCTCAGCCTGGGGAGTCGCCAGAAGGTCGATGTGGTGATTGAAAACCCCAATCCCGGACGGACTCGGGGTCCTCACTCCCAGATTCGGCAGCTTGTCCGAAACTTGTAAGAGACTTGTTAGAAGGTGTTTCGGCGTGCTGAAGTCAAATTCGGGGCGATTAACACGCACGGAATCTCACCAATTGATACAACCCAACCCGACTTGATCGAGGATGTGTTTTTGCAGCACCAGTAATCGCCGCAGTTCACCGGGATAGTGAACTAGGTTTCATTTGAGACCGGCATCCAGGGTTTGCCAGCCTCATGACCTGAGGTGATCTATGATTGCTGCACCGTTCAAGCGTTCGAAAATATTCGTCAACCGTGGAATCCAGGGTTCCATGGCTCTTCGCTTTGGCATGTACTGGGTGGTGTATCACATCTGCCTGTGGCATGGGGCGTTCATGTACTTCGTTCTCCGGTCGAGGCTGTCCCAGCTGACGGGTGGAGAAGACTCGATGATGTCGATCGGTGAACTCTACGGAAAGTTCATGGTCGAATACCTGCCCATTACCGTGACGGCGTTGCTGCTGTTGCCAGTCGTGATCTATGAAATGGTTCGCCAGACCCACCGCATTGCGGGGCCACTGGTTCGCTTCTCGAATGCCATGCAGGAGATGCAGGACGGCAAGGTCATCCAGCCCGTGAAGCTGCGGGAAGGTGATATGCTGACCGACTTCGAGTCGCTCTTCAACGAGTTCGTTGAGTTTCACCAGGCGAAGGTGAAGACTGCTGGAGAAAAAAACGCTGCGCCGACAGCGGCCGAGTTCGAGCGTCAGCCGGTCGCCTCAAACGCTGACTGAATGTGGTCGACGATTGGCTTTTCGCCGGTCCTCCAGACAATCGCAACAACATCGAACCGGCACCGATGCTGGTGAAGTTTGTGTTGCTGCAGCCACGCAGAGGCGGCACGGGTAATCTGCCGCTGTTTGGTCCGGGTGACTGCTTCTTCGGGGCGGCCTTCCGTGTGTTCGGAACGGGTCTTCACCTCAACGAAGACGATCGTGTCTCCGTCCCGCGCGATGATATCGATTTCGCCGCAGCGATTGCGGCAGTTTCGAGCCAGGATCACGTACCCTTTGCCCTTGAGCGTTTGGGCTGCCAGCCGCTCGCCCCGGTTACCGAACAAGTAATTCAGCCAGCCACGGGGCAACATTGCGATGCTCCAGTTGGTGGGATGCTATTAAAACACCCTCGAACCAAACGTTCGAGGGTGCTTGTCTTGCTGGCCATCATGGGAAAACTGATGGCTGACTGCTGATCGCTACTTTAAGCGTCCAGCAGACCCTTGCCCTTGAGGTAGGCAATGACATCGTCAGCCAGTTCGTCGATGCCCTTGTTGTTCGCATCGAGGACCAGTTCGGCCTTCTCGGGGGCTTCGTACGGAGAGTTCGGATCGATGCCGGTGAAGTTCTTCAGCTCACCAGCACGAGCCTTCTTGTAGAGACCCTTGGGGTCGCGCTTCTCGCAGGTTTCCAGCGAGGCGTTGACGTAGATCTCGTGGAATTCGCCGTTCGGGAAGAGAGCCCGAACCGCATCGCGGTCTGCCCGGTAGGGGGAGATGAACGCGGTCAGAGCGATCACTCCGGCGTCTGCAAACAGCTTGGCCACTTCGCCGATGCGGCGAATGTTTTCCGTGCGGTCATCTGCACTGAAGCCCAGGTTCTTGTTCAGTCCCATCCGGATGTTGTCACCATCCAGAATGTAGGTGTGCTTGCCAATTGCGTGGAGCTTGTGGTCGACGGTGTTGGCGACGGTGCTCTTACCGGAAGCGCTCAAACCGGTGAACCAGAGAACTGCCACTTTGTGACCATTCAACTTCTGGCGATCCGCGCTGGACACGCGGTGATCGTGCCAGGTGACATTGGTGGCCTTTTGTTCCGCCATCTCGGGAAAACTCCTGAACTTGTGAGGGGGACCGGACCGCGCGACCGCAACACAGCGATCCAATCGTCTGCTCCTCCAAAGCGTCGGTCCCGCTTATGTGAGGGAGGAAGTGAAGCTCGGATGCTAGAGCATGC
>QWOR01000247.1 GCA_003669575.1 Planctomycetota bacterium
CCTTGAGCAGGGCGTTCACGCAATGCGGGCAGTGCGCGATGATACGGCGGACCTTGTACTTGTCGAGAGTCGCGATGTTGGCTTCGGCCAGTTCCTGAAACAGAAACTCTTCACCGAGTCGACGGGCCGAATCTCCCGTGCATTTCTCTTCACGTCCCAGGATGGCGAAGTTCACGTTTGCGGCGTTGAGCAGCTTCACCACCGCGCGGGCGACGCGTTGAGCCCGGCGATCATAAGCCGCAGCGCAACCCACCCAGTAGAGGATCTCGAACTGCGGATTCTCGCGCACAGTCGGGACTCGCACCTTTTCGGGGCGTGTCGTGGTTTCGCTGGGAGTCGCGGGTTCACTCGACATGATGGTCTCAAGAGGCGGGGGCATCGGACGGGAATTGGGCCCAGTTGGCCCGCTCATCCACGGGAAGTCCCCAGGGGTTCGCACTCGACTGCATGCGTCGGAGTGCCGTCGCAGATGTCCCGCTCAGGCCGCCCTCGCTCGCCAGGTTACGTCTGAGATCAATGATGAATGTCAATTGGTCGATCCGGACCGGACAGACATTCACGCACGCGCTGCACGCCGTACACGACCACAGGGTCTCAGCCGAGATGACCTCGTGGGGGTTGAGTGGTGTCTCCGGCGCGGCGGTGGCCAGCTGCTCCATGACCCCTTTGAGGTCCTGCACGATCCGCTTTGGCGAGAGAGGTTTGTGTGTCGCAAACGCCGGGCAGACATCCTCGCAGCGTCCACACTCCATACAGGCATCGAGGCTCAACAGCTGTTGCGTGGTCAGGTGACGGATGTCGTTCACGCCGATGCGCTCTTCGAGTTCTGCCTGCTCCAGAGTGACTGGTTGCAAGACACCGAGCGACGGCTTGGCCAGAAACAGATTCAGCGGGCCGGCGATCACATGGAATAATCGCGTGTAGGGAATCGCCGCGATGAACCCGAACACAAGCAGCGAGTGCAGCCACCAGACAACCCAGTGACCAGAGCGGGCCTGTGCCTCACTCCATCCCGATAAGCCAGAAGCCAGCCACCGGCCCACCGGGGAGCAGCTGGCCCCGATCCCGACCGGCTGTTGCCACGCCATGCGGAATGCTTCGACGGCATAGCCGCTCAGGCCGATCGCGAGGAAGAGGACGAGGACCAGCCAGTCACTCGATCGGTGACCTACACTAGATGGCCTCATCAACCGTCGGGCAAAGAACAGTGTCGTCCCCACCAGAAACAGCAGCCCGAACATGTCGAGCGTGAACTCATACACCACGTAATACGTCCCGTGATGAAAGCTCAGTTTCTTCGAGACCATCTCGGCGAGGTGATTCACCTCCAGGAGCGTTGTCCCGAGGAGCAGCATCATGAAGCCCGCGAACAGCAAGGCGTGAGCTTTACTCGGCAGACCCCGGCCCCGGACGCGACTCTGGCCGAGGCCATCGACCATCAACCGACGCATCCCTGGGCGGATCTTCTCGACAATCTGCTCCAGATTGCCGGTCAGCATTTCGCGGAGGTTGATCGACTGCCCCCGTCGCCACAGGCGAAACCGGCGCCAGATCCCGTAAGCGAATATTGCGCACGACACGACCGCGACCAGATAGAACACTACCTGCGACGCTGTGGAGATATTTCCGAATGTTTCTCGCGTCGGGGTCATGCTACTTCAGTTTCTGAATCAGCTCCGGCACCACCTGATAGACATCGCCCACCAGGCCGTAGTCAGCCACTTCAAAGATCGGGGCTTCGGGATCCGTGTTCACAGCCACGATGCGCTTGGAATCTTTCATGCCGGCCAGATGCTGGATCGCTCCCGACATGCCCAGAGCCATGTAGAGTTCCGGGGCGACCACCTTGCCGGTCTGTCCAATCTGGAGTGCATTGGGGGTAATCCCTGCGTCCACCAAAGCACGCGACGAGCCGACAGCTGCTCCCAGCACATCTGCCAGCCCACCGATGAGTCGCTCGAAATCTTCTGAGTTCTTCAATGCCCGCCCGCCCGAGACAACGATGCGAGCCTCAGTGGCGTCGGGGCGTCCCGACGGCTTCTCGTCGCAGGAGACGAACTTGATCTGGTTTGGCTGGCCGGCTGAATTCAGCTCGACGGAAGCGACGGGCGACGCCGTGCTGGATGGGCTAGGTGCCGCGAACGCCGATGCCCGCACTGTGAAGACCTTGACCGGACCATCGAGAGCCACTGTCGCAATCACATTCCCCGCAAAGAGTGCCCGCTGTAATGTCCAGTCGTTCCCCTCAGCTGTGACCGACAGGACATCGGTCAACATTCCCGCGTCAAGTTGGGCCGCCACGCGCGGCAGGATGTCTTTGCTGAAGGTCGACGAGGCTGCGATGACAACGGTCGCCCCGGCTGTCTTCGCCACCTGGGTGATGACCTGCGAGGCTTTGTCGGCCTGCGGGTTCTTCAGATCAGAGGAGTCCGCGAGGTAGACCCGCCCCGCGCCGTACTTCCCGAGGGCGTCGCCAACACTGCTGGTCTCGTGACCGAGTGCCAGAATGTCGAACCGTCCGCCGGTCTTCTGAGCAATCTGCTGGGCGCAGGCGACGGCTGCGAGCGTGGCCCCTTTGACCTGGCCCCGTTCGAGCTCCGCCACTACCAGCACGTGAGTTGAATTCGCAGTCATGGGATCAGTGTTTCAGCGCGAAGTTTCTGGAGCAGTTCATCAACCGATTGCACGCGGATGCCAGCACTTCGTTTAGGTGCCAGGCCAAGCTTCAGGGTGCGCACCCGCGAAGTCGCATCGACCCCCAGATCCGCGGGAGTCAGTTCCTCCAACGGCTTCTTCTTGGCCTTCATGATCCCGAGGGCGGTCACATAGCGAGGCTCGTTCAGACGCAGATCGGCCGTGATCACCGCAGGCAGCGTGACGTTGACTATCTCCAGCCCGGCATCGGTCTCGCGGCAACAAGTTGCTTCGTTTGCATCGGCGGGAAGCGTCAGCTTCGAGATGAACGTCGCCTGACCGATCCCGAGGAGTCCGGCCAGCATCTGCCCGACCTGGTTCGAGTCGTCGTCGATTGCCTGCTTCCCCATCAGCACGAGATTCGGCTGCTCTTTTTTGTAGACAGCGGCCAGGATCTTGGCGACAGCCAGCGAATCGATTTCGGCCTCGTGCCTGACCAGCAAAGCCCGGTCGGCCCCCATCGCCAGGCCAGCTCGCAGCTGTTCCTGACTGTCGGTGGAGCCGATGCTGACGACCACGACCTCACCTGACCCGTGCAGGTCGCGAGCCCGCAGCGCTTCTTCAAGGGCGATTGCATCGAACGGATTGATGGCGTACTTGACACCATCGGTTTCCACGCCCGATCCGTCGGCTTTCAGACGGATCCGGGTGTCGGGATCGAAGACGCGTTTCAACGGAACGAGAAACTTCACGACGAAATTTCTCCCTTCACATAAAAGAGGGTCGCACTTCCAGTGGCCAACAGCTTGCCGTCGTCACGACGCAACTCTCCGTGCACAACAGCGGTTCGCCGTCCGGAGTGGAGAGCTTTGGCAGTCGCGATCAGCCGGTCACCAAGTTTGGCTGTGGAGGTCATGTTGACATTGAGCTGCATCGTCAGGACTTCATGGTTCGGTGGCCCCACGATGTAGCCCACATACCCAGTCACCGTGTCGAGCACCGTCGCGAAGACGCCGCCGTGGACGACTCCCCCGGGACGCAAGTGGATCTCCTCCACCACGAACTCCATGCGCGCCCCGCCATCCCGCATTTCGAGCGGCGGCAGGTGCAGCAGGGTCGCAAATCGATTCTGCGCCCAGTCTCGCTGCGGCGGTGGGTTGTTGGGTGTGGATTCAGCGGTCATTCAGCTGCGCCCTGATAGAGTGCATCGAGCTGCGACTGAAATCGATTGAACACCGCAGTGCGGCGAACCTTCTGCGTGACGGTCACTTCGTCTTGATCGAGGCTCAACGGTCGACTCAGCAGAATGATCTTCTTGACTCGTTCGACATTACTCAAGTCCTTGAGTGCCTGATTCACTCGTCCCTGGAACCAGTCCTTGAGTTTTTTGTCGGAGACGACGCCCCCATCGTGAGTGAAGGCACCGCCTGATTGACGGATCGCTTCGTCGAGCTTCTCAAACCGGGGAACAATGATGGCCGAAACGAAGGGGCGGGCATCGCCGTGTGCGATCGCCTGCTCGATGAAGTCATCCTGGACAAGCAGAGCTTCGATCGCCGCCGGAGGAATATTCTTCCCACCCGACGTGACAATCAGATCTTTCTTGCGCCCTGTGATTTTGAGGTAGCCATCTTCGTCGAGGCTGCCCAGATCGCCGGTGTAGAACCAGCCATCCTTAATCGCAGCTGCGGTCGCGGCGGGGTCGTTCCAGTACCCCTGCATGACGTGCGGGCCACGGGTGATGATCTCGCCGTCATCGGCAATCTTCACATCGACATCGATGACCGCCCGTCCGACGGTGCCGATCTTCCAGTGTCCCTCGCGATTCACCGAGATGATCGGGGACGTTTCGGTGAGTCCGTATCCCTCGTAGATGAGAAGGCCGAGAGCCTTGAAATCGTAGGCGATGTGAGGTGGCAGCGGACCTCCGCCTGAGGTCATGTTCTTCAGGCGACGACCAAACATCTTTCTGGCCAGCGCGACTCGCTCGGCCTCGGGCTGTGCCATCAGCACTGCCCAGGCCTTTTCCATCAGACGCGGTACCGTGGTGAAATAGCTGGGCTGAATTTCTTTCACATCATCGAGGACCGTGTTCGCTGACTGGGCGAGACCCATCGTCATACCCGTGAGCGTCGATGTGTAATGGTCGGACAGCCTCGCGAATACATGGCTTAGCGGTAGCCAGTTCATGATGACATCGGAACTGTCAGCACCATTGACGATGAGGCTGGCGACCGCGTTCGTCAGCAGATTGCCATGGCTGAGCATGACGCCTTTGGGGCGGCTGGTCGTGCCGCTGGTGTAAATGATCGTGGCCAGGCTGTCGTCGTTGATCTTCGCCTGACGAGCATCAATCTCCTGGCGTCCCTTTGCTCCGGCGTGGACACCCATTTGCCGCAAGCCATCCCAGGTGTAGGTCGGGATCGGCGAGGACTCCGGGCGGGCATCGATCAGGATCGCGAACTTGAGGGTGGGCACGGTGTCGAGAATCGACGCGACCTTGGCCCATTGCTCGCTGGTGCTGACAACAATCCCACAGGCACCGCTGTGTTCGAGCTGATACTGGATTTGAGCGGCTGTCGAAGGAGCGTGGATCGGAACGTCCGCGGCACCAGCCGTCAGGATGGCGTGATCTGCGACCAGCCATTCCCAGCGGTTCTCCGACAGAATGGCGATGCGATCCCCAGTCTGAACACCGAGTTCGATCAACCCGGCACCAAGACAGTCCGCATAGCTGCGGTAATCGGTCCAGGTGATCTCGTGCCAGGTGCAGTCTTTCTTGTACCGAATCGCGGGACGTGGTCCGAACTTCTCGCAGGAAGCACGATGCATCGCCGTCAGGTTGGGAAAGTCGGTCTTCATGAGCGCGAACCTCAGTTGCAGTTTTCGAAAACCGTTGCAGCTCCCTGCCCCTGACCAATACACAGCGAGGCGACTCCGTATCGCACTCCTTCATCTCGCATCCGTGACAACAGAGTTGTCGTGATGCGGGCTCCGCTGGCTCCGAGTGGATGACCGATGGCGATCGCTCCACCGCGGGTATTCACTCGCTTTTCATCGGTGCCGAGCAGCTTCAGCACCGACAGTACCTGTACCGCAAAGGCTTCGTTGATCTCGATGGCGCCGATGTCATCGAGCTTGAGGTTCGCTCGCTTGAGGGCCTTGGTAATCGCGGGTGCGGGGCCGATACCCATCTCGCTCGGGTCGACGCCAGTGATCGCCATCGCCTTCACGCGGGCGAGCGGCTTGAAACCCAGTTCCTTCGCTTTCGCCTCAGACATCATCAGCAGTGCCGATGAGCCGACGCTGAGGGGCGAGCTGTTCCCGGCGGTGACCGATCCGCCTGCTGGATTGAATGCAGGAGGCAGCTTCCCCAACCCCTCGACGGTGGTTTCGGGGCGCAAACACTGATCCTTCACAATCGGGCGTTTCCGACCTTCGGGGTCGCGTCCGATCGACGGAACGATCTCCCAGTCGAACTTACCCGACGCATGTGCAGCTGCGCAGTTCTGGTGACTGCGAGCGGCGAACTCATCCTGGCGCTGGCGGCTGATGCCGTATTTCATGGCCAGGTATTCCGCGGTCAGTCCCATGTACATGATGCCGCTGCTGTTCATGCGGAACATACTGGGGGAGGGGTTGTAATCCTTTGTCATCGGAACGTGGTGCATATGCTCCACGCCGCCGACGATCTGGATGTCCTCGCAACCGGCCATGATGCTCATGGCGGCGTTGTTCAGGGCGCACAGGCTCGACGCACAGTTCCGGTTAATCGTCTCACCACCGACTTCCATCGGGAGTCCGGCGATCAATACGGCGTTGCGGGCGATGTCGACACCCTGCTCGCCCTGCTGCTGGACACAGCCCCACTTCACATCTTCGATCAGATGCGGGTCGATGCCGGTGCGTTGCACGAGTGTCTGCATCATGAATGCGGACAGATCATCAGCGCGAACGTCACGGAAGAAACCTTCTTCTGCGGACGCTTTCGCAATCGGAGAGCGGACAGCGTCCACGATTACAGCGGAGTTCATACGGACCTCGCAGCAGAGTTGGATGAGCTCGGGTAGAAACGAGTGTTCGATTTGGCAGCTTCGGTGAGTGACGCGGGGATCGCAAAACGACCTCCCAGCGACTCCCACTTCTTGGCACGGTCGATGATGTTCTTCGCCCCTTCGGTATCGCACCAGCGGAGCGGACCACCCCGGAAGGCCGGGAAGTTCGTCCCCAGCAGCATCGCCATGTCGACATCACCGGCATGGCGGGCGATCTTGTCCTCGAAGGCTCGAACCGCTTCGAGAGCCATGCTCAGAAACAGGCGATCGGTGATATCGGTATCCGACAGTTCACTCTTAGCGCGGACGAACTGGTTGACGATCTGCTGGCCTTCGGGGTCAGCGGTGAAACGACCCTTCTTATCGAGGCCGCGGAATCCCTTGCCGGCCTTCTGACCCATGCGGCCATGCTTGACCAGTTCGGCCAGGATCGGCGTAGAGACGGCTCGGTCGGGATAACCCGCCTTGAGGACCTCTCCAGCGTATAGCCCGGTATCAACACCGACCATGTCATACAGAGTGATTGGTCCGACCGGCATACCCCACTTGACCGCCAGCTTGTCAATGCGGTCCATGTCGACGCCCTCTTCCAACAGGACGAGGGACTCCGCCATATAAGGTAACAGGATGCGGTTCACCAGGAATCCAGGGCAGTCCTTCACGACGATCGGAGTCTTGCCGATCCGTTTGGCCAGCGCGACCAGCGTGACGACTGTTTCATCGCTCGTCTGTTCACCTCGAATGACTTCGACCAGCGGCA
>QWOR01000272.1 GCA_003669575.1 Planctomycetota bacterium
ACATCGACAGCAGCGCGGGATCCTGAAGTGGTGGTGCCAAAGATGACGGTGTTGACCTTGTCGCTGGTCGCGGGGGTGCGTGGCGAGGTCTCTCCGGGAACGAACTCTGCAGTCCACGCCGCGTGAGAATCGCCGGGCAGGCACTTGGCCAGTGCCATCGTGGCCATGATCGTGTCGTCGATGTCGGGGTAAAACTCGTTGTTGAACTCGAAGTACCAACCGGCGGGTTCCACGTGCGGCTTGCGGAGCGACCAGTCAGCGCGCTGCCGGACTTCCTTTGACAACAGCCAGTCGACTGCCATACGTAGAGGGGCGGAATCTGCGGAGACGCCCGACTCTCGCAGGGCGATGATGCTGATGGCCGTGTCCCAGACCGGCGAGCGGCAGGGTTCCAGCCGGGCGGTGTCCCCTTCGTGAATCGTCAGCTTCTCCAGCTCCAGCAGAGCAGCGGCGACTTCCGGAGAGTCCTCGGCGTAGCCCAGGCACTTGAGCGAGATGATGCTCCAGATGATCGGTGGGAAGATCGCACCCAGACCATCGCTCTTGGCGAATCGATCGAGCATCCACTTGGCAGCTTTGCGAATCGCCCACGAACGCAGCGGCTTGATGTGCAGACGCTCGAGTGTCTTCCAGCCGATATCAATCGCACTGAAGACCTTGTGCCAGTTGAGCCAGCTTTTGCCCTTCAAGCCATCGAGCTGTTCCGACGGCGGCATCGAGACCGGCAGCTTGTCGGCACCATTCAGAAAGAGTTCGTCGATCTGGTGCTCGGGCGGCAGCTTGCGCACCGGTTGGAAAGCCCAGATCAGGCTCAGCGGCACGACGATCGTTCGCGACCAGGCGGACATCTCGTAGATGTTGAACGGCATCCAGGTGGGGATGAACATCAACTCGGGCGGGACGGCGGGGCACTGCTGGTAGGAGATGATCCCCAGCAGGGCGAGATAGAACCGGGTGAAGCTGTTGACTTTCTCGGCCCCACCGGCAGCGCGGATCGCCTCGCGGGCGCGGACCATGTATTCGCAATTCGGGTCATGCCCGGTGATTTTAAGCGTCCAGTAGGCTTTGACCGAGATACTCAGGTCGATCGGCCCGCCCGGGATCTGAGCCCAGCCTCCGGTTGCCAGCTGTTCGGCGGCAATGGTCCGGGCGCATTTCTTGGCCAGCTCTGATTGTCCGCGGCCGAGATAGGTCAGGAGCAGGATGTATTCCGACTCCAGGATCGTGTCGCCTTCGAGTTCGCCCAGCCAGTATCCCTCGATGTGCTGGCGTTCCATGAGCCAGCTGCGAGCTGCCACGACCGCGTGACTGAGTGTATCTCCAAACAGCGAATCGCCTCCGATGAGGGCTGAGGGAGCTGGGATCAGTGAATTCCATGCCGAAGGATAGTTACCGCCCTCTGGCTGACTCTCTAACCGAGACGAACCTGAACTCATTCCAGGACCTGCTTCTGGGTAATTCCTCGTGACAGCTGGCCCTCCTGGACGCAGCAAATCGCAATGCGAAAGGCCAACGGCCTGTCTGAAAGCGAATTGCGGCGGATCCTATGGGGAGTGCAACTTGGCTCACAAGACGAGTTTGCCGCCGGGCAGTGTGGGGACTGGGCCTTCAAATCGATCGGCGCGAGACGCCTCCGGTGGAAGTCGATGTCCAGTGTCGAGTTCCACACGAATTCGAATGAAACCGTGCTGGGCTGGTTGGTGACTCGCGGACAGGAAAGGCAACCAAACTCGGTGGTCAATCGGGACCAGTCGGAGAGTCATCGCAACAGCTCGATCCTTGCATTTTCAGGGTTTAACGGATAGCTTTTCTTGTTATGAACCAGCCGAATTCTCCACGTCCCGGCAATGAGCCGTCTTCCAAGTCTCTGGCACAAGAGCTTTTCGGAGTTCACTTTGCGCCCGGAGGTCCTGTCGCTGACCCCGATGATCTGGACGGTTTGGACTTCGGTTCTCTGGCTCCTGCTGCTCCCGCAATCGCTTCCGGAAGTGAAGCGGTGGTCGAGATCGAGGAAGAAGAGGTCAGCATCACCTCTTCGACTGAATGGGCCGCAATCGAGAAGGCGGCACCGTTGGCCGACGAAGAGGAACGAATCACTCGGTCGGTCGCACCGGCGCAGTACCGGAAGCCAGTCCCCCGTCTGCAGGTGCCTCGCGATGATGACGACGATGGTTTCGGCTCGGGGCTGTTGTCCGCGTTTGATGACGACGACGAAGAAGACGAATTCGAAGAACGCGCAGCTGCCGACGCGGACGTCCCAGACGATGACGACGATGTGATCGAGGTCCGTGAACCGTCTCCCACGCGGCGGCGTGAGGAAGTATCCTCGGTGTCTGACCTTGATGAAGAGGAAGATGTCGAAGACGAGGAGCCCGCAGCTGGGACTAAGCCGCAGACCGCCCCACGAAAAGATGACGACTTCTGGGACGCCCTCGAAGGGTGGGACTGGGAAACATCCAGCGAGGGAGGCGATCGGGAAGAGAAGTCGTCCGCTGGTTCCGGGGGACGTGGAGATCGATCAGGCCGAGGCCGACCAGGTCGTGGTCGATCGGGCTCCGATGAAGGCCCCTCGCGTGATCGTACTCGGCGGGAAGAAGCTCCCGCGCCGAAGGCCGAAGGCGAAAGAAAAGATCGCTCACGTGGTCGCAGTGACTCCAGTCGTGGTGAACGGACAGAACGTCCCGCTCGTGAAGTGAGCCCTCCGCGCGCTGCCAGCTCTGACAAACCGAAATCTATATTTGGTGCGGACGAAGGGGGATTTGCCGACGATCTGTTCGATCGTCTGGAAGGCAAAGACGCCTCCCGTAAGCCGGGTTCAAGACGCGAAGAAGACAGCCGCCGTCGCGACGATGATGTGGATGCTCCTCCACCCGCCAAGAAGGCTGTGGATGATCTGACTGTTGATGACTCCGGGGACGAAGATTCTGCTGCTTCAGGCCGTCGCCGTCCGCGTCGTCGCCGTGGTCGCGGTCGTGGTCCGGCAGATGACCGACCTGTTGAGAGCGTAGAGCCCGTTGAGCCGCAGGCCGAGTTTGACGATGCTCCGTTCGATGATGATGACGATGGTTTTGGAGCTGGACTGGCTCCGCCACGTCGTTCACCTGAGCGTGCTTCCGGCGGGCGTGGTCCGAGAACAGAGTCAGCTGCCAAGGGATCCTCTGGACGGGGGGGAAGAACCCGGGATGATTCACCTCGTGGCGAACGGGCAAGTTCCGGTCGCGGTGAACCCAGTCGCAGCGAACCCGGGCGCGGTGAACACCGTGCACCTCGCGATCGCGATGCGGCTCCCGAACGAGAATCGCGGCCCAAACGCGATCCCCGGCCAGCAGCTCGGGCGGAACGAAGTGAAGCGGTCGAACCAGTCCGTGAAGAGCGGGTTCGCGATGATCGTGGACGCGGTGAGCGTCCTGCGAAACCTCCGCGTGGCCGTGACTCGGATCGAGACTACGAAGCTCGTCCCGCACGAGCGGAGAAGGGCGAACGTCCTGAACGCAATGAGCGTGGTCCCGCTCGTGAGGCTCCTGCTCGCCGCCGTGATACGGAAGAGACCTCCTATCGGGATCGTGATGATCGGGATCGGGACAGCGAACCACGCAGCAGTGGCGGCCGTGAAGAACGGTCGGGCTCGCGTCCACGTGGTGAGCGTTCCGAAGGGCGCGGGGACAGCCCCCGTTCGGGACGTGCTTCCGGTGAAGGATCGCGTAAGCCAGAATCGAGTCGGGCCCCTGAACGCAGCAAACGATCCGCTGAGCCCGCCGATGATGAGGCCGACGATCGCCCACGCGGCAAGATTCAGCCCATCGAAGTGCCAACCTGGGAACATGCGATCTCTTTGCTGATTGCTCGCCATCCCAAGCCACAGGATCGAGGCGGTTCGCGGTCCGGACCTCGTGGCGACGACCGTGGCAGCAGCCGCGGTCGCGGTCGACGTGGGCCTGGCGATCGCTGAGCTCAGCCCAGTGAACGTGATCGAATGAAAATGATCGCGGGACGCTTCCCCGCCGACAGGTTCGTGAAATAATGGGTGATGGGAAGCAGTCAGTGTAGGCGTTCGAAGGGGACGACGTTGCTAGTTCGCATGGACTTAGCCCGCATCATTATCAGTGAGATTAACGATCAACAGGTCGTGTTCTTGCGAGAGGTTGGGGGTTCCCGCGCGTTTCCAATCCTCATCGGTCTGTTCGAAGCTATGAGCATCGACCGTCGGATTCAGGGGAATACTCCGCCGCGTCCGCTGACCCATGACCTGCTCAAGAACGCCATTGATGAACTGGGCGGCGAAGCCCAGGATGTCGTAATCACTCATCTGGTCGAACATACGTATTACGCTCAGATCCGCATTCGCAAAGACGATGACGTGATCGAACTCGACAGTCGTCCGAGTGACGCCATTGCTCTGGCTGTGCATTATGACCCGCCATTGCCGATCTTCGTGGATGACGAAGTGCTGGATCAGGTGACGTAGTTTCTCCGTTCGCTGAGCTATGAACCAGAAGTTGGCAAGCGGTCGGCGTAAGCCGTCCGGTGCTTTTGACGGCGACTCGCTGTTTGATATTTCCCAAGTAATCGAAGTGTCCGAAGTCACCCTGACGATGGGTCGCTGAGGTGAATCACTCAGCGCCCCCAAGAGCTCGCAGCACCAGTGGGCTGACGCCCACCGCTCGCCGGGCAACGCGAGCTCTCTCCCCTTCAGTCTCCACGAAGCTGACGGCGGGGACTCTCCTCGGTATGCTGTACCTTCTGTGAATTTCAGCCCCTGATGAGGAGGTCACCGATGCTGCGTTTGTCTTGTTTCGTCTGCCTGTTGCTGTCGCCCGTACTGGCGATCGGGGCTGACAACACTGTCACTCCCTCCGAAGCCAAGTCGGGATGGGTTTCGCTGTTCGATGGAAAGACGACCACCGGCTGGCGGAACTATAAAAAGGACAAGATTGGCGACGGCTGGAAGGTCGTCGACGGTGCACTGACCCGCGCCGATAAGGGAGCGGGCGACATTATTACCGCCGATCAGTACGACAACTTCGAACTGATCATTGAGTACAAGATTGCGCCGGAAGGGAATTCCGGCATCATGTTCCGCGTGACCGAAGAGGACAACTCTCCCTGGAAGACCGGTCCGGAAATCCAAGTCCAGGACAACGTCAAGCCGCATGACCCCCAGCTGGCGGGCTGGCTTTATGGTCTCTATCAGCCGAAAGCCGATAATTTCACCAAAGTAGTTCCCGACGCGACCCGCCCACCGGGAGAGTGGAACCAGCTCTACATCCGCATTACGGATCAGCAGAGCGAAATTCAGATGAACGGGATCATCTACGAAAAGTTCCAGATCGGCAGCCCCGACTGGAATGAACGCGTCGCCAAGAGCAAGTTCGCCAAGGCTCCCGGCTTCGGCAAGGCCAAGAAGGGGCATATCTGCTTGCAGGATCACGGCGACCTGGTGGCCTATCGCAATATCAAGCTGCGTCCGCTGAACGCCAATGGTCTGCCACCGGAAGTGGCGGAAGACGCTTTGCCCGTGACCGTCGAGAAGGCCTTTCCCGTTCTGGAGTGGGCGAACTGGAAGGCTGAAACCGATGAAGGGAAGAACATCCCCTTCCGTCCGATCGTGCTGACTCATGGCGGCGATGGATCGAACCGCGTTTTCGTCGCCAGCCAGCAGGGCGTGATCTACGTCTTCGACAATGACCAGGGCGTGAAGTCTAGCAAGGTGTTTCTCGACATCTCGGATCGCGTCGCTTACTCCGACAGCATGAACGAAGAAGGCCTGCTCGGCATGGCCTTCCATCCGAAGTTCAAGGAGAACGGCGAGGTCATCGTTTCTTATACCTCCAAGAAGGTGGAGCACCTGTCGGTGGTCTCGAAGTTCACCGTCTCGAAGGACGACAAGAACAAGGCCGACGCCGCCTCGGAGCAGGAAATCCTGACGCTGCCACAGCCGTACTGGAACCACAATGGCGGGACAGTCGGCTTCGGCAAGGATGGGTATCTGTATGTCGCGTTCGGTGACGGGGGAGCCGGGAACGACCCGCACGGCAATGGCCAGAACCTGGGTGTGATGCTGGGCAAGATCGTACGCGTCGATGTCGACCACAAGGACGCAGGCAAGAACTACGCCGTACCGAAGGACAATCCGTTCTGCGGCAAGGAAGGAGCCCTGCCCGAGATCTACTCGTACGGCTGGCGTAACCCATGGCGGATGGCATTCGACAGCAAGACCGGTGATCTGTGGTGTGCCGATGTGGGGCAGGCGATGTACGAAGAGATCAACATCGTGACCTGCGGTGGGAACTACGGCTGGAGCCGTCGCGAAGGTTCGCACCCGTTCGGCAAGAACGGTGTCGACGCCAATCCCGAGATGATCGAGCCGATCTACGAATATGATCACAACGTCGGCAAGTCAATCACCGGCGGGACCGTCTATCGTGGCTCGCGAGTCCCCGAACTCGTCGGCAAGTACATCTACGCCGACTACGTGAGTGGCAAGGTGTGGGCGCTGACCTATGACCCGGCGAAGAAGGCACCAGCTCACAACGCAACCATCGCTGGCAACGGTTTGCCAATCCTCTCCTTCGGGGAAGACGAGCAGGGCGATGTCTACTTCATGGTCGTGGCTGCCGATGGCCACGGGATCTATCGGTTCGCCAAGAAGTAACCGACCGGTATGTGATCGTTGTGATTGATCGTCTTTGCGGGACGGGCCATCAAGTGCCCGTCCCGTCTTCCATTCAGGCGTGAGCAATGCAACCACTTGCCGGTCGTGTCGCGGTGATTACAGGAGCCGCCAGCGGAATAGGTCGGGCGACTGCGATTCGCCTGGCCCAGGCGGGGGCACGTGTGACAGCGTGTGATCTGCGGACTCGCTCGGAGAACGAGTCGGTCTTTGGGCCACTGGGGATCCGGCAAGTTGCGTGTGATGTGCGCGATCTTTCGCAGCTGCAATCGGTGATTGATGAGGCGGCGACTCTTGGAGGCCGCCTCGACATCCTGGTGAACAATGCCGGGGTGACGATGGTGAAGCAGGTTCCCGATGTCAGCGAGGAGGACTGGGATCGCTGCCTCGATACGAATCTGAAAGCCGCGTTCTTCGGAGTGAAGTTTGCTTTACCGCACTTGCGTCGAGTCGGCGGAGGTTCGGTCGTCAACATGGCGAGCAACGCGGGGCTTCTGCCACGGGCACATGATCCGGTCTATTCGATCAGCAAGCTGGCGCTCGTGGGACTGACCAAGAGTCTCGCTCTGTATCATGCACGTGATCGAGTGCGGGTGAACTGCGTGTGCCCCGGTCCGGTGTCGGGAACGGACATCATGAACGACGATCTGGCAGCTCAACCCGACCCGGAAGCTGCGGCCCGCAGGAGTATCGCTGCCAGCCCACTCGCTCAGGCGCACGACCGGATGATGACTCCGGAGGA